>JAEZRD010000007.1 GCA_023440975.1 Methanobacteriota archaeon
GCAGGAAGTCGAGCAGCTATAGAAGTAGCTAAAAAAGGACTAAAACCATTAATCGTTTCAAAAGGACTTTCATTTAAATCTGGATGTACTGGAATGGCTGAAGGAGGATATAATGCAGCAATAGGTGCTGTAAATCCTGAAGACACTAAAGAAATTCATTTTAACGATACCTTAAAAGGAGGTAGTTATTTAAATGATTCAGAATTAGTTGAAATTTTAGTAGATGAATCACCTGATAGATTATTAGATTTAGAAGAATACGGTGCATTATTTGACAGACAAGAAAATGGTAAACTTAACCAAAGACCTTTTGGTGGTCAAACATACCTACGAACATGCTTCCAAAGCGATAGAACCGGGCACGAAATAATAACCTCACTTAAAGAAGAAATCATTAAAAGAAAAATTGAAACTATGGATGAAGTAATGATAACTTCATTAATATTAAGTGAAAACAATCAAAATTTTCCAAAAGTAATTGGAGCAGTAGGATTAAAATTAAAAGACTCATCAACAATTTATTTCCAAGCTAAATCAGTTATAATAGCAAGCGGAGGAGCAGGACAACTCTATCCAGTAACATCCAATACAATCCAAAAAAATGGAGATGGTTATGCCTTAGCATTTAATGCTGGAGCTGAAGTATTAGATATGGAAGAAGTTCAATTTCACCCCACAGGCATGATATTTCCAAAATCTAAAGCAGGAGTACTCGTAACAGAAGCTGTTCGAGGAGAAGGAGGAATACTCTTAAATATAAATAACGAAAGATTTATGGAAAAATATGATCCAAGAAAAGAATTAGCAACCCGTGACGTAGTAGCTAGATCAATTTACAATGAAATTAGAGAAGGTAGAGGAACTGAAAAAGGTGGAGTGTATTTAGATATATCACATTTACCTGATGAACTTATAGATAAAAAACTAGAAACCATGGTAGAACAGTTTGCGGATGTTGGAGTAGATATTAAAAACGAAAAAATGGAAGTAGCACCCACAGCCCATCACTTTATGGGTGGATTAAAAATAGATCAAAATTGTAAAACTAATGTAGAAAATCTTTTTGCTGCAGGTGAAGTTTCTGGAGGAGTTCATGGTGCAAATAGATTAGGTGGAAATGCTTTAGCAGAAACACAAGTATTTGGATCAAGAGCTGGAGAAAATGCAGCAAAAATCTGCAAAAACTCTGAATTTGAAACTAATAATAAATTAGTAGAACAAGAGGAATCAAGAATAAAAAGTTTAATAAAAAAAGGTACTTACAATCCAGTAGATTTAAAACAAGAATTAAAAAATATAATGTGGAATGATGTATCTATAATTCGAAACGAAAAAGGATTAAACAAAGCATTAAAAAACATATTAAACTTAGAAAAAAAGACAAAAGATATGAACATTCCAGACTTAAAACAATATAACAAATCATTGATAGATGGATTAGAATTAATCAATATGATTGATGTAGCAAAATTAGTTGTAAAATCAGCCATTATAAGAAGAGAAAGTCGTGGAGCTCATTTTAGAGAAGATTTTCCTGAAACAAAAGATGAATGGAAAAAAAGTATTGTTATGAGTCAATATAATATAAGATTCTTACAAAGATAAAAAAATTGAAATTAAAACTGAAAGGTATAAATACTATTTTATACAAATAGAGTATTGCTATATATAAAATAATATTATGTATAGTACTTTTTTTAAAAAATGGTGAAAAAAATGGTGGATTAGGTTCGGGAAAATATGTTATTGTATTGGTGGTGCAATAACATATGAACCTAATATAAAAAAATACTAATTTTAAAATTACTAATCCATAAAATATAAATTTTAACTAATCTATAGAGAAATTTATAGATTTTTTAATAAAAAAAATAAAAAAATAAATAATTAAATTTATAAAGATTTCATTTCTTCAATTGCTTCACTAGCAAGATTCATTATTTTTTCTTCATCTAAAAATGTTAATTTTCTATTTTCCATTAAAATTTGCCCATTACAAATAGTAGTTAAAACATCAGACCCATTAGCAGAATAAACAATATTAGAACTAGGAATATTACTAGCAGGAGTCATATTAATAGATTTTTTATCAAGCAAAATTAAATCAGCTTTTTTTCCTACCTCAACAGAACCAATATTATTATCTAAACCTAATGCCTTAGCCCCATTAATTGTAGCCATGTTAAATACTTCATCTGCAGGTAAAACTTTTGGATCTAAAGTATTAACTTTTTGAAGAAGAGAAACAAACTTCATTTCTTCAAATAAATCAAGATTATTATTAGAAGCAACACCATCAGTTCCTATAGAAACATTAATATCATTATTGATCAATTTATAAACAGGAGATATACCAGATGCTAATTTCATATTACTGCATGGATTATGAGACACTTGAACATTACTTTCTTTTAAAATATTAATCTCATTATCAGATAACCAAACACAATGAGCAGCTAAAACATCAGAATCTAAAAAGTTTAAACTATCTAAATACTCAAATGGTCTCATACCTGTTGCTTCAATAACATCATTTATTTCTTTCTGAGTTTCATTCATATGAATATGGATTCCAACATTATATTTATTTGCTTCTTCTCTAACTCTTTCTAAAAGCTCTTTTGAGCAAGTGAAAGTTGAATGTGGACCAAATCTACAAGTAATTCTTCCATCAGCAGTATTGTTAAAATCTTTGATTAAATCAATATTTTCCTTAAATTCATTTTCTCTTTTTTCAGCATCCCCAAAATCAATCATACCATAAGATAAAACTCCTCTTATACCTGCTTTATCTATAGCCTGAGCAACACTACTCATATAAAAATACATATCATTAAAAGTAGTAGTACCTGATTTAATCATTTCAACAGCAGCAAAAAGAGCCCCAATATAACAATAATTAGCATTTAAATGAGATTCCATAGGCCAAATATTATCATTTAACCAAGTATCGAGCTCAAGATCATCAGCTAAACCCCTAAATAAATTCATTGAAATATGATTATGAGTATTAACCAATCCGGGCATCAGAAATTGATTAGTTCCATCTATAACTTTATCTGCACTTACATCAATTTTATCATCTATTTTGACAATTTTATCATTTTCAATTAAAACAGAACCATTAAATTCCCTTACATTATTTGAATTAGGATTTAATATAGTAGTATCTTTAATTAATATAGTTTTAGTTTCCATTAACACACCAAAATTTAATTATATATTAATCTATATGCCGTCTTATTATAAATAAATTATAATCAAATATTTATACAATATAAAAGAAAATAAAATTATAATACTGAAAAATAAATATTTAGGAGAAATATCTAAAAATGAAACTTATAATCGCAATACCCTCAAAAGGTAGAATTAGTGATCCATCAATTAATATGCTTGAACAAGCGGGATTAGGATTAAAAGATGCGACAAATAGAAAACTATTCTCATCAACATATAATGAAAATATAGATGTTATGTTTGCAAGAGCTGCAGATATTCCTGAATTCGTTTCTGAAGGAATAGTTGATATGGGAATAACAGGTTTAGATTTAATAAAAGAAAATAATGCAGATGTTAAAATTTTAACAGATTTAAATTTTGGACAAACAAAACTCGTTTTAGCATCCCCTGAAGAATCCAATATAAATAAATGCACTGATTTAAAAAATGGAATGGCAATAGCAACCGAATTTCCTAATTTAACAAAAAAATATTTAAAATCAAAAAATTTAAATTTAAAAATAGTTAAACTAACAGGTTCGACTGAAATAGCACCATTCATAGGTGTAGCTGATGCTATAACAGATTTAACTAGTACAGGAACTACTTTAGCAATGAACCATTTAAAAATAGTTGATACTATACTAGAAAGCTCTATTAAACTTATTACTAATAAAAAAAGTTATAATGAAAAACAAATATTGATTGATGAAATCACAACAAGTATTTGTGGAGTACTTGATGCTAAAAATCAAAAATTAATAATGATGAATGTGGCTAGTAAAGATTTAAATAAAGTTAAAAAAGTAATGCCGGCTATGACAGGGCCTACAATATCAGAAGTATTATCAGAAGAAGACACAGTAGCAGTCCAAGCTGTAGTTAGTGAAGAAGAAGTTTTTGAATTAATAAATAAATTAAGAAGAGCAGGAGCTCACGATATATTAGTAGTCCCAATTGAAAGAATTATTAAATAGTGTGGAATTTAAAATGAAATTTTTAAGATTTAAAAATCAGAATAAAATAAAAACAGGTTATTTTGATGGTAAAAAAGTTATTGAACTTAAAAAAGATATTTTAAACTACTTTAACATTAATATAAATGATTTAAAAAATGATATGATAAAATCTCATTCATTAGAAGATATTAAAATTATAAATCCTGTAGAACCTTCTAAAATTGTATGTATTGGATTAAATTACAAAGATCATGCTAAAGAAATGAATTTAAAACTTCCAAATGAACCTAGATTATTTATAAAACCTTCAACTACTGTTATTGGGCATGAAGATAATATAATTTATCCACAAATATCTAATAGGGTGGATTATGAAGGAGAATTAGCAGTAGTTATAGGAAAAACAACAAAAAAAATAGGAATTAAAGAAGCTAAAAATTATATTTTTGGTTATACTAACATTAATGACGTAACAGCTAGAGATATTACAATAAATGATGAACAATGGACAAGAGGGAAAAGTTTTGACACATTTGCTCCAATAGGACCTTTTATTGAAACTGAAATGAATCCATTAAATCAAAATATAAAATTATTTGTAAACAATAAAATTAAACAAAATTCTAACACAAGTAATATGATATTTTCACCATATGAATTAGTAAAATACATATCTGATGTAATGACCTTAAATCCAGGCGATATTATAGCAACTGGAACACCCCCAGGTGTTAGTTCAATGAACAAAGGAGATATAGTTAGTCTACAAATTGATAATATTGGAACCTTAACTAATTATTTAATAGAAGACACTACAAAATTAGAGGATGAACTATGAAAACTGCAATAATTTATGGAACTACATATGGTACTACACATAAAGTTGCAAAAATATTATCAAACGGTATTAAAGGAGAGAGTGTGAGAATACCTATTAACAAAGCTAAACCAGCTTGTTTACAAAAATATGACTTTATAATTATTGGTGGATCTATTCATCGTGGACGAATTCAAAGTGAAATTAAACAATATACATCAAGAAATCTTAAAACATTACTAGGAAAAAATTTAGGATTATTCATCTTAACTAACAATGATAAAGATATAGAAAAATATTTTAGAGATTCTTTTACTAAAGGTCTTGTAGAATCTGCAAGAATTACAGGTAATTTTGGGAATGAAATTCATCCTGAAAAAGGTAATTTAGTTACTAAAAAACTAATGAAAAATGAAATTGAGAGTTATCTGAAAAATGATGAAGAATTACCCTCATTAAAATATGAAAATATCCAAAATTTCATAAATGAAATAAATAAATTAAAAATTAGATAAAAATGAAAAGGGATTTGATTAAAATTTTCAATCTAAAAAATGTAATATCAATTAAAGACTTCAATAAAGAAGACATAAATTTTATATTAGACGAAGCTAGCAAATTAGAAAATATCGCCAAATCACGTGAGAAATCTGATGTATTATCAGGTAAAATACTTGGAATGATGTTTTTTGAACCATCTACAAGAACACGTTTATCTTTTGAAACCGCAATGAAAAGATTAGGAGGGAATTGTATTGGTTTTCAAAACAGTGATACTAGCTCTGTAGCAAAAGGTGAAAGTTTAGCTGACACATCAAAAATGTTAGAAAGTTATGCAGATGCAATAGTTATAAGACATGATTTAGAAGGTGTGTCAAAATTTATATCAGAAATAGTTGATGTTCCAGTAATAAATGCTGGTGATGGTGCTGGACAACATCCAACTCAAACATTATTAGATCTTTATACCATGAAAAAACATTTTGGAACTATTGAAAATTTAAATGTTGCTTTAATAGGAGACTTAAAATATGGTAGAACTGTACACTCTTTAGTATATGCATTAGCTATGTACGGTGCTAAAATGACATTTGTATCTCCTGAAGAATTGAAGATGCCTAAAAATGTTATTCATGATTTAGAAAAAAATAATATAAATATTAAAGAAACAACAGATATTAAAGATGTTATTAATGATGTAGATGTTTTATATGTTACTAGAATACAAAAAGAACGTTTTCCAGATATTGAAGACTATTTAAAAATAAAAGGAGCATATTTAATAAATAAGGAGTTAATAAAAGATAAAGATTTAATAGTAATGCATCCATTGCCACGTATTGATGAAATATCTACAGATGTAGATAATACTAAATATAATAAGTACTTTGAGCAAGCTTATAATGCTATTCCCGTTAGAATGGCTATACTAAAGAATATTATAAAAAATTATGAAAAATAATAGATTTAAATAGAGTACAAAGTACTCTCTAATAAATCGTTGTCACATTGTAAAGAAATAATATTTGTTCTACCTTTACCTCGACCTCTTGAAATTGTATTTGTAGATATTATTCCAAGCATTTCTAATTCATTAATAAAATCAAAAATTCGTCTATATGTAACAGAATCTCCTTTAGAAACTAATTTGTATGCATCATATAATTTTCCTGATGTAATTTCTTCATTTTCTTTAGTAAGATTTAATAAAGCTTCAAGTACTCTTTGTTGTTGAGTAGGTAATGTAACTATAATATCTGTTATTTTATTATGTTCAATTCTATCTTTAGCTTCTCTAACAAAACTACCATGAATAACATTAGAATCACGTTCATCAGCTAACTCACCAGCAGTTCTTAATAAATCTAGAGCATATCTAGCATCTCCTTCTTCTTTAGCAGCCATAGCAGAACATAAAGGAATTACATCATCATCTAAAACACCCTCATCAAAAGATAATTTAGATCTTTCTCTTAATATATCAGATAATTGGTCCGCATTATAAGGTGGAAATACTATTTCACGATCTCTTAAACTACTCATCACTCTAGGTTTTATAAATTTTTTAAAATCTAAATAATTACTAATTGATAAAATAGACACATTTTCAGTACGGGTTAATGTGTAAAGAATACCATCCCCATCTTTTTCAAGCAATATATCTATTTCATCTAAAATAACTATTAAAATTAATTTTTTTCCAAAAGCATTAGTTTTAAAAATATCTCTAAAAGTATTTATAACTTCAGCCTTTGTCCATCCTCTATGTGGAACATCTCTACCTAATTTTTGGCATAAATGAGCAATTACTTGATATTCTGTAGTATAATCTGTACATCTAATATATTCAACTTTTATAAAAACATCTTTAGTTGAAGCTGCTTCCTTTAATTGTTCTTTAGCAAATTTAGCAGCTGCTGTTTTTCCGGTTCCAGTTTTTCCATAAATAGTTATATCTGAGGGAGTAACATTATTTAATGCTTCAACCCAATATTTTGCAATTGATGTTATTTGTTCTCTTCTGTGTGGTAAATGTTCTGGGAGAAATCTATGATCTAAAGGCTTAATATCTCTAAATACGGAATCTTCTCCTTCTAAATTGTCAAATATATTAGTCATTTCATCGCCATAAATTATTTAATTAAGAATTTTAAATTTTATAAATTTTATCTTTTTTATAAGAATAAAAATCAGATTGAAATTAGAATAATTTCAACTGTAACTTCATACACATTATTTATGTTATAATAATATTTAAACCTTATGTAAAATTTCAACTGTAATTAAATTTAAAATTATAAAATTTATAAAATTAAATAAAAAAATTTAAATTAAATCCAATATATGTAAATAAATATCTTTATTTTAGCTAAAAATAAAGTGTCTATAGAGTATATTATAATTAAATAATTTATAAGATTATTAAAAATTTTTTTTAAAAATAAATTTAAAAATAATAATAATAAATTTCAAAATTCCAGACATGTATTTCAAGTGTAAAATTTAAAAATTAATAAAAAATTTTTAATAATTATACAATTTAAAAATTTAAAAATTAAATATCATAAAATCTTTAAAATCCAAATAAAATGAATAAAAATCCTTATTAAAATTGAATCTTAGAAAAATTTAAAAGAGACAGAGATGTATTTCAAGTGTAAATAATTATCTTAAAAAAACTGAAAATGAAGACATATATTTCAAGTGTAAATAATTTTTAAAAAATAATTAATTAAGGTTTAAATTCAAAAATAAAGATAAAGAAGTAAGTAAATTCAACATTTATTTTTCAAGTATGAGAGGTCAATTTCAACTTTTTTATCAAATGAAATACACCTCTTAAGTCTTAATATATCGAAAAATATGTTTCACTTGAAACAGTCCTCTCTCTCTTAAAATAATTTTAAAAAAATAAAAAAATTAAGCATACATATTATCATTATGATGCTCAATAATATTAGGGTTCTCACCAAAAGTACGATCTAACATCCATATACATTGTAATTTACCTTTAAATACCTTTTTTATAGACATCATTAAACTATTTTTAGTTAATCCATCTTCATATATTTCATCAGTAATTACAAATCTTTGTAATTCATCATTTGGATGTGCTAATTCAAAATCTAATAAAAAATTATTTAAAGTAAAACGAATATCCCAAATAAAATTTTGTTTTACCTTTTTTTTAGCATTTTTAATTAAATCAATTTGATTAGGATCTATTTCAGTTGCACATCCAATTAAAATCATATCATTTTTACCTAAAGGTTGGATTAAATCCATAACATGGTTTTCAGGATAATTTACAACAAAATGAAAATTTGAATTATTATCTGGTATTTCATTTTTAAACATACCCTCATCAACTAACCATTTTTGGATTATATTTTTATCAATCATTTTTTAATAAATCTCCTTAATTTATTTTTTATTAATAAATTTATTTAATTAATAAATAAAGTAATATATATCTATTTATAAAATATAATATAATGATTAATGATTTTATTCAATTTATTTTCAATAATTTTAATATATATTTAATTTTACTACTTATTTTAAGTATCTTATTAGACTTAATGATAGGAGAATTACCAAATAAAATTCATCCAGTAGTAATTATTGGTAAAACTATTGATAAACTTTCAAAACCATTACTTAAAATTAAAAATAAGTTCTCAGGCATATTCTTAACAATAACTACATTATTAATTAATATTATATTACAAACTATAATTTATTCCTTAATAATATTTATTAGTTTATTTTTAAACTTGTTTTTATCAATATTTTTTAATATATTATTATATAATTATTTAATATTAAATTATTATATTATTTTTAAATTTAGTATATTTGGTATTTTAATATCAATTTTATTATCTGGAATGTTTTCTATAAACCTTCTAATTAGCTCTTCATTAAATGTTAAAGAAGATATGAATAAAGGATTAGATCAAGCTAGAAATTCTATTTCAATGTTAGTTAGTAGAGATACAAGTAATTTAAGTGAAGAACCAATTATATCTGCAACTATTGAATCTATGACAGAAAACATAACAGATTCTTATGTATCTTATGTATTTTATTTTTTATTGTTTGGTTTAATTGGTATTTATTTAGGATTAAGTTACTATTATGTGATATTTTTAGCTTTAATTGGAACAATAATATATAGAACCATCAATACTTTAGACGCTATGGTAGGATATAAAAATCAAAAATTATCTAACATTGGTTGGTTTCCAGCACATTTGGACGATATTTTAAATTATATTCCTTCCAGATTTGCTGGATTAATGGTAATATTATCAGCATATAATTTAAAAATGGATGGTAAAAATAGCTATAAAATTTTAAGAAGGGATGCTAGAAATTCTCCAAGTCCAAATTCAGGATTTACAATGGCAGCTGTAGCAGGTGCTTTAAGAATACAATTAGAAAAGAAAGATACATATATAATGGGAGATAAAACACAAACATTAAATGTTGAAGATATTGATAATGCAGTTAAATTAACAAAAAGAACAATTTTATTATCTACAATTTTTTTAATAATAATTTATTTAATATTAAACTTTATAATTATAAATCATATTGATTTTAGTTTTTTAAATTTTACAAATGTATTTAATTTTTTTAAATCTCTATTATAAAAATGATTAATATAATAAATATTTTAATGTGAAAAAAATGAAAATAGCTATACTATCTGTAACAAAAAAAGGACAATTATTATCTGAATATTTACGAAGTATATTAATTAAAGATTCTTTAATAATTAAAACAGATTTATATCACAAAAATGTGAAAAGCACAATTAATAATATATTTAATGATTATGATGCAATTATTGGAATAATGTCAACTGGTATATTAATACGATCAATTGCTAATAATATAAAATCTAAAAGTTCAGATCCTGCTGTATTATCTATTGATGAAAAAGGCGAATTTGTTATTAGTTTATTATCTGGTCATTTAGGAGGAGCTAATAATCTTACCCTTAAAATTTCTAAAATTATTAATGCAACTCCCGTGATAACTACAGCAACAGACGTTAATAATAAATTAGCTGTTGATACATTAGCAAATAAATTTTATTGGAGAATTAATAATATTAAAGATATAAAAATTTTTAATTCTGCAATTTTAAATGAAGAAGAAATTCAATTATTTGTTAATTTAAAGCAAAAAAAATATTTAAAAAATTTTTTAAAAAATAATAATGAAATAAAATTAATAGTAAATAATAATGATAATAAAGAGATTATAGTTAAATATGGAAATAATCAAATGAGAATAATCTCACAAAAAATGGTTATAGGTATTGGAGCTAAAAAAAATATATCTAAAGAAAAAGTCATGCATGCAGTTAAAAATGCTTGTAATCAATTAAATATAAATATAAATAGAATAGATTCATTAGCTACAGCAGATATTAAACAAAATGAAAAAGGTATTATTCAAACTTCTAAAGAATTAAATTTACCATTAAATATTATTAAAACACTTGATATTAAAAATTTTAAATGTGATGATTGTACTAAATCTAAATTTGTTGAAAAGACAATAGGAGCTTATGGTGTTTGTGAACCTTCTGCATTATTAACAATTGGTAATAATGCAAAACTTATCTATAAAAAAACAGCTTTTAATGGTGTTACTATAGCTATCGCTATAAGTCAAAATTAAATAAAAAAAAATAAGAAGATTAAAAATAAAAAAATTTAAGATTTTACAGTTTCTAATTTACTTAAAATTTCCCAAATTAATGTTCTAGCATGAACTGGAATGTTAGGATCATTACTTATTTCATCTAATATGATTATAACAGCACTTGCTCTAACAGTTGGATCATCCTTATCATTTGCTAATATATTGTTAGATTCATCTGCAGCTCTTCTAATATTACGTGGAACTGTAGGATTATCCATTATATGTTTTAATATTTCTGAAACTTCATCAAAAGTTTCTTGATTATCACTCATACTCTTTCCTCCAATATAACTTTGTATAAAAATAGTAATAATATAAATTTATAATTATAATTAGATATTACATTTATAAACTATATAATAGTTACTAAAAAAAAATAGTTTTATTTAAAGATTTAAAGTATTTGTAATAAATTGAGTTTTAGATATTTCCTCTACAAAATCTGCAAGAGAGAAAGCTTCTTCTAAACTTTCACCTGTACTAATCACGCCATGATTTTTTAAGATTAAAACATCCTCATTTTTAATACCATTAGCAGCTTTTATAGCTAATTTTTTAGTTCCAGGTTTTTCATACTCTATTTCGGCTAAATAAGGATTATTTATTTTTCCAAAACCTTCTAACCGTTTAATTTTCTTATTTGAAAAAGCAAAACCTGTAGCAAAAGGAGAATGAGTATGAACAATAGCATTAATTTTTTCTTTTTGTTTATAAATTTCTAAATGCATAAAAACTTCTGAAGAAGGTTTTCCTTTAGATAAAATATCACCATCTAAGTTAACAATAACAATATCCTCAATTTTTAAGTTACTTAAAGATTTTAAAGTTGGAGTTATAGCAACTACATCTTTATCATTATCTTTAAATTTAATACTAACATTACCTGCTTTACCAGTTACTAAATGTCTTTCAAACAGTTTATTTGAAATTTTAACAATGGATTTAATTTCTTCTTCCATATTTATATCCTCTAATAAAAAAATATTTAATCAATGAATTTTAGTTGTTTATATTCCCCATTATCAAGAATCGGTACTTGAGCCGGTGTGGGAACAATATTATATATTTTTTGAAATTCAGTTTGAGTTTGAAAAGTTCCTGAATTAATCAAATGAATTCCTTTATAATTTTTATATGTATTAATATGAACATGTCCTGTATGTAAAACATTAGGAACTTCATCAATTACTAAATGATCTTCTAATTCTGATGCTAGTGGTGTTCTTCCACCATAAATTGGTGCTAAATGTCGTATGTTTAATAATTCTTCCATGATTAGATCATTTCTTTGATGGGAATAATCTTTAACTCCAATTGCAAAATCATCTATTCCTCTACCATGATACATTAATACTTTTGTACCATCTAAATTCATATAACCCGGATTACTAATAAATTCAACATTATTTAATTTATATAATGATTTTGCATATTTTTCAGGAACAGCAGGTTGTGGTTCAGCTAATCTAGATGCATCGTGATTTCCAGGACCTATAATTATTTTAATGTCACTTCTTACATCACCTAAAAATCTTGCAGCTTCATCATATTGTTCTGTGATATCTTTAATAGCTAATTCCTTTTCTTGATTTGGATAAACACCTATACCATCAACAATATCCCCATCTACTATCATATATTTAACATTATTAGCTATTTCCCTTTGTTCTTCATTACCATAATCACCATTAATCCATTTAATAAATCTAGCATATGCATCTTCAAGGAAAGTTATACTTCCAATATGTATATCTGAAGTAAAAACAATTCCACATTTTGAATTAACTTTTGGCATTCTTGGAACTCCAGGAAAAGTTATATTATTACCTATAGCTAAGTCACCACGTTTATCAGCACTTACACCTACTACTTCATCCGGAATTAATTTTTCAGATTGATTAAAGACATTTTCATTTTTATTACTAAATAAAACTGGAATACTTCCAGTATCATCTTCAAACTCTACTAAATTATGACCGTTTTTTGTGGTTCTAATTTCTTTTACCATTAATATTAAATTTAAATCAGTTTGACCTTCACTTAATTCCCCTATTTTTTGGTGAGTTTTCATTTCAGGATGTTTTTCTAAAATATTACTAATTTTTTCATATCTACTATTAAAATAAGTTATTAAATTACCAATTTCACCACTAGTGTAAGATTGATTAGTAGTATCTTTTAAAATTTTAAAATTATCATAATTAACATCTGATTTAGTTAAATTACGCTTAAATTCATTACTAACTTCTTCATCATTTACTTTAATTAAATTTTTATTACTAATTTCGTTGTTTATGGAATCAAGATTTTCTTTTTTGTTTGAAAAATTGTCTTTGTTTGTTGTTGGTTTATTTTTAGCTATTTCTGTGTTTGTTTTATTGTCTTTGTTTGTTGTTGGTTTATTTTTAGCTATTTCTGTGTTTATTTCATCGTTAGTAACTAAATTTTCATTTTTTTCGTCTGAAAAATTATCTAATGATTTGTATTTAGGATTTTCTATTTTATTTGATTTTAAACCTAATTCTTTTAAATAATAATCAACAATAGATTCACTTACTGAAACTAAATCATCTTTAGAATGATTTTTACTCTTTAATTTTAATATAAGAGCTGAACTAAAATCAATAGGATCTTCAGTACTTAAAATTTTATTATATGCATTAGGGGATAAATTGATTCCTTTTTTAGCAAATTTTTGAATTATTTCATTAGTCATAAAAATCTCTTTAATAATATTTTATAAATTTTCTTATTATACTATCTTATATACTAGTTTAAATCATGTTTAATTCTGTTTTTTAGTTTTAAAAGCTTTTATATAAAAAAAATTCTTAAGTATTTCTTACTATTGGTATCTTTTTTTTCATTAATAAAAATATCAATATTAAATTAAATTAATAGTTAATTTTATTAAATACACCAACATATACTTAATTATTATATTTATCTAAAAAAAATTTTTTTAGTTATTATTTTTAAATAAAGGAAAACATTGTGATAAAATGGCAAAACCACTAAGAATTTTATTAATAATACTACTTTTCATTGGTTTTTTTGAAATAGGATTATTTAGCTCATATACAATTGTAACATCTGAAGCTCCAGATGTTCAAGGTTTAATAGATTTACAAGTAAATACTATTACAGGATTTATTAATCCACAAAGTATTAATAATATTGTTATTAAGAGTCCAACTTCTATAAATATAACTAATAGAGTAGATACGGCAATGGCTATTGCTCAAATTGCTAATATAGATGGTGCTAGTGTTCCAAACATGACTGCAACTACTCAACAAAGTACAGATAGTAATGGATTAATTAATATTACAATAACTACTGTAGGTTATGCAGCACCAAATTCAACAGCCAATCAAACTGTAATAAGTACTACACCAGCTTATAAATTAACTGCCACAGCACAAGCTAATGCTACTAGTAAAGGTGTTGTAGTTGATACAAGTACAATTAAAGTAACTAGTGTATTGAAATTGTATGAAAATGGAACTGTTGCTAATTAATTTTAATATCTGAGGAGTTAAGATGTTAAACATAATTGGTATAGGTCCAAGTAAAGGTAACATTACATTAGATGCATTAAAAGCATTAGATGATTCAGATATTATTATTGGTTATAAAAAATACATAGATTCAATATCTGATATTATTGAAGGTAAAGAAGTAATAAAAAAAGGTATGGGTGATGAAGTAGCTAGAGGAGAATTAGCTATTTCTAAGAGTTTAGAAGGAAATAATGTAGCTATAATTAGTTCAGGAGATCCTGGAGTTTATGGTATGGCAAATCTTATATTCCAATTGATTGGAAAATATGATGATGTTGATGTAAGAATTTATCCAGGAGTATCAGCTTTAAACTATTCAGCTGATCTTTTAGGTGCTCCGTTACATGATTTTGCGACTATTAGTTTAAGTAATTTATTAACTCCTTTATCTGAAATTAAAACAAAAATAGAGTATGCTGCTAAAGGAAATTTTATTATAGCAGTTTATAATCCAATAAGTAAATCTAGAAAAGAGCCATTTAGATTGTTTAAAAAGATTTTATTAGATATTAGAGGACCAGAAACATTAGTCGGGATTGTAGATAGTTCATCTTATCCTTCTAAAACTACAATTGTTAATTTATCAGAATTAAATGAAGAGGATATAAACATGTTTTCATGTTTAATTGTTGGAAATAAATTAACTTACTTATCTGAAGGTTATATGGTAACTCCAAGAGGTTATGCTATAAAAAATGATATACATCCTGCTTCAAAAAATTTTTATGAGAAATTTTTTAATGGGGATACTCCTACAGGACCAAATTATGAATGTGAATATTACCCTTGTCATGTTTATGGTCAATATTGTGATTTTTGTTATTGTCCTTTCTATCCATGCGGAGATGGATCTACTGGTGGAAAATGGATTAAAGGCAAGGATATTTGGAGTTGTGAAGATTGCACATGGATTCATAGTAAAGATGCAATTGAGTGTATTAAAAAAGAATTTAATGAATTAGTTGAAAATGTCGAAGACTTAAATCATAATAAAAAGGATTTATTAAAACTTAGACGACATTGTATTTTAAAAACTAAATAATCAAATTTATAATTTTATATTAATTAAAAGGTGGAATTTTTAATGTCTAGTGTTAAAGATATATTAATTGAAATGAAAAATCTGTCGGAACTTATGGTAGATTTAGCTTATTCTTCTGTTCTTTTCCAAAATAAAGATGCAGCTGAAGAAGTTTTAAACTTAGAAGACAGAGTTAATAGTTTAAATTATGAAATTAAAAAACAATCATTATTGGCTGCTCGATCAGTTGAAGATGCAGAAAAATTAACAGTTCTTCTTGAAGTTGCTGAAGCAGCTGAAACCATGGCTAATTCTGCTAAAGATTTAGCTGATATCTGTCTCAAAGGATTTGAACCACATCCTGTTTTTAAAATGGTAATGAAGGATTCTGAAACAAATATTTATCGTATTAAAGTTGAAAAAGGTTCAGATTTAATTAATGAATCTTTAGGTAATATATTATTATCTAATAGAACAGGAATGAGAGTAATATCTATTAGACGTAATCAAACTTGGATATATGGTCCAGATAAAGATACAATAATATTAGAAGATGATATTTTAATAGTTAAAGGAACAGAAGCTGGTTTTGATATTTTAACTAAATTAGCTAAAAATGAAGTAACATTAGATGATATATAAAAAATTATTAATTAAATTTACAATTTAAAAATTAAAGTAGTGATAAAATGTATGTAGGTGATATGTGTGAAGAAAACAAATCCATTGATGATGATACGTCAATTAGGCTCCAAAATTACACAATCCACTGTATATTTTATCATTTTTTTATTTAAAAAAATAAATTATTTATTTTCAATACCTTCATTATTTAAAAGAGATTCAGAAGGTTTTTTTAAATATTCATACTCTGTAGTACAACAAAGTTTAGTTGCATTAATAATTTGTGCAGTTGGAGATTTGTGTGCTGGACTAATTTTAGGGCACATGACATATTATTTAGCAGCTTGGCCTGGATTATTAACCCTTATTCCGGGAGCTATTGGAATGAGAGGGAATATTTTTGGTGCATTTGGATCTAGATTAGGAACTGATTTAAATATTGGTATGTTATCCCCTAAATTAGAGAAATCAAAAATATTAACTCAAAATATTATATCTTCCTTTATTTTAACCATGATAATGTCTTTACTTTTAGCATTTTTGACTAAGATAATTTGTGTGTTGTTTAATTTACCTAGCATGCCACTATATAATTTTATTTTAGTATCTTTCTTTGCAGGTATAATTTCAAGTATAATAATGCTTCCACTTTCAATGATAATATCTTTAAAGAGTTTTCAACATGGTTGGGATCCAGATAATATTACAACTCCATTAATTGCTGCTTTTGGAGATTTATTCACATTACCTTCAATTATATTATCTCTTCTAATAGTATCCTTATTTAAGGATATTATTATATTACGAGATATTATAGTAGTAATAATAATAATTTTAACTATTTTTGCAGTTTATCGTGGATTTAAATCAGAAGATGGAATTAGTACTATTGTTAAACAATCTACTCCTGTATTATTTGTATGTTCTTTACTTGGTAGTTTTGCTGGAGGTATATTAAATAGTTCAGTTGAAACTTTATTAACAAATCCTAGTTTATTAACATTAGTTCCTTTATTCTCTGGAGAAAGTGGTAATTTGGTTAGTATTTTAGGTGCTAGATTATCATCTGGTTTACATTTAGGGACTGTTGAACCTTCAAATAAACCACAATTAAGTGCTTATAAAAATTTTGGTATAATTTTTATTTTAGCTATTATAATTTATCCAGCAATAGGGATTTTAGCGGATTCTTCATCTTGGGCTTTAGGTATTCAAGGATTAGGCTTTTTAAATATAGCTACAATTAGTTTCTTAGCTGGAATGGTGGTAATATTTATAATGATGTTTATGGTATTTTATATATCTACAATATCATTTAAAAAAGGTTTAGACCCTGATAATATTGTTATTCCATTGTGTGCTAGTATTACAGATTCTTTATCTACATTAAATTTAATTTTATTTTCAATGTTAGTTTTGGGATTAATTGGACTTTAAATTATAACTATAAATATTAAAAAAAATATAATATTATATTAGTAATAATTTTATAAAAAGTATTATTATTATAGTTAATTTAATTTATTATAAAAGAAATAATACATTTAATATAAAATTTTTAATTATAATAAAAAATATTCTATTGGAGGAATTTAATGTCTGATACTGTTAGAACATGGCGTCACATCCAACAAAGATACAATCTTGTTGGATCCAAATGTATGAATTGTGGTAGAGTATTCTTCCCATCAAGAGTAATCTGTCCAGATTGCCGAAGAAAAGGTAAAATTGAAGCTTATCAATTTTCAGGAAAAGGTAAAATATATAGTTTTTCCGTAGTTAGAACACCAACATCCGATTTTAAGAAATTATCACCTTATGCTGTAGCAATAATTGAATTAGAAGAAGGAGCAAAATTAACAGCACAATTAGTAGATTGTGATGTTGATAAACTTGAAATTGGAGATCCAGTTGAAATGGTATTTAGAAAAATACGAGAGGATGGAGAAGACGGAGTCATTTCCTATGGATTCAAGTTCAAACCTTCAAAATAACTTAAAATCAAAAACCTTTGATTCAATATCAAAGTCAAAAAAAACACCTCAAAATACAGCAATTTTATTAGTAAGTCATGGAAGTAGTTTACCCTATGCAGAAGAAGTTTTTACTGAAATTCGCGATAAATATATAAAACTTACAGGTTTTGATGCTGAAGCAGGATATATGAAAGTTGCAAACCCAACTTTACCACAAGCTATCAATAATTTAAAAGATAAAAATCCTAATTTAAAATATATAATAGCTGTCCCAGTATTTTTAGCTCCGGGTATCCATACTAGAATTGATATTCCCACTATACTTGGATTAGAACCCTTAGAAACAGATCCTAGATGTCCGGATGGAAATTATCCTGAAGGTCATTATTTATATGATTTAGAAGATATAAATTTTGATGGTGAAATAACTTTATTAAATCCTATTGGACCAAATAAATCACTTTTGACAATTATTAATAATAGAATTGATGAAGCATTATCACAATCTCAATTAGATAGCAATGCAAAAACAGGAATTTTATTAGTTAGTCATGGTAGTAGATTAAATTATAATAAAGAATTTATTTCAGAATTACATGAAATGTTTAATAATACTACTGAAAAACCAAATGATTTTGCTTTTATGGAACTTGTAGAACCTGATATACCAACAACTATTAATAAACTTGTTTCAGAAAATGATGTTGATAGATTAGTTGTTGTTCCAGTTTTTATAGCTCCAGGTGTTCATACTACACATGATATACCTTCTATATTAGGTCTTTTAGATGAAGAACATACACATAAACATAACCATTCTCATAATCATAGTCACCATCATACTCATACAAAGATGGAATTTAATGGTGAAATTTTATATCCAGAACCTATTGGTTCAGATGATGTTCTTATAAAAATTTTACAAAAGAAGGTTGAAAATGAACTCTGATGTTGAAACTGGAATTTTACTTCTTTCACATGGTAGTAGGTTAGACCATGGAGCAGAAGTAATAAATACTCTTGCAGATATGTATAGAGAAACTACAGATAATAAAGTAGAAATTGGATTTATGGAAATTAGAGAACCAAATATTCCTCAAGCAATTTCTAATTTAACAGAAAATTCTAATATAAAAAGAATCATTGTTGTACCTGTTTTTGTAGCACATGGATTACATACAAAAAGAGATATTCCTAAAATATTAGGCTTAACAAGTGATGAAGATAATCATGAACAACAACATGAGCATGTTCATGAACACAATCATCACCATCATCATCACGAGGATATAGAAAAGGTAAATTTTGATGGAGAGATTATATTTACAGATCCTTTAGGTGCTGACCCATTAATAGTAAAAATAATTCAAAATAGAGTTGAAGAAGCTTTAAACAAATAACTAAATTTAACTCTTTTCTTTTTTTTAATTTTTTTATTCAAATAATTGAAATCTATTTTTTATAAAAATTTATTTAATCTAAAAAACATAATCAATATCATGGAATTTAACTCTTTAAATGTATCAGATATTGGAGAAAAAGGATTAATTAATCGTATTATAGAAAAAAACTCTAAATTCTCAGGAAAAAATTTTATTGGTGATGATGCAGCTCTAATTGAAAATAATGAAAATTATTTAATTGCTACATCAGACATGTTAATTCAATCCGCTCACTTTCCTAAGCAAATGTCATATTATCAAATGGGTTTTAAAGTAGTTACTGTGAATATTAGTGATATTGCTGCAATGGGTGGGCTTTCTATAGGATTTTTATTTAATATATCAATACCTAAAAATTTAAAGCTATTATATTTTGATGAAATTATTGAAGGAGTTTTAGCAGCTTGTAAATATTATAATGTTCCTCTAATTGGTGGAGATACAAATGAAAGCAGTGAAATAATATTATCAGGTACAGCATTAGGTTATGTAAATAAAAATAAACAATTGTTGAAACATGGATTTAAAAAAGATGATTTAATAGCCATTACTGGAGAATTAGGTTTAGCTCCTTTAGGTTTTGAATTATTAAATAAAAACATGGATTTTACCAATGAATTTGCTGATTTGGCTATTTATAAAGCTTTAAAACCTATAGCTAAAAATAAAGAAGGAATAATTTTAAGTGATTATGCTACTTCTGCTACAGATATTACCGATGGATTATCTGAAGAACTATATGAATTATTTGAATCTGATAAATTAAATTCAAAATCAAATAGGGGAATAAAAATTTATGAATCTAAATTTCCAATTGAAAAAGAATTTATAAACTTATCTAATCAAGTTAATAAAGATATATTTGATTTATTTTTAAATATAGGTGAAGATTTCGAAATACTTTTTACTATAAATAAAAATTCTGCTAAAAAATTAAGAAAATTAATGAATTTTTATGTTATTGGTGAAATAACAGATTCTAATAAGGTTGAAATTGTAGATTTGGATGGTAATGTTAAAATTTTACCAAAAAAGGGTTATGAACATTTAAGTAATTGAATTTAAGATGATGTTTATGAGGGTTAAATCAGTTTTTTATCAAAAATTATTAGACGATAATAAGGTTCAGTGTGTTTTATGTTCAAAAAAATGTATTATTCCTGAAAATGGTTATGGGTTTTGTAAAACACAATTAAATATTAAAGGAACATTATATATTGAAAATTATGCTGAATTACCTTCATATAATATAGATCCAATTGAAAAAAAACCTTTGTATCACTTTCTCCCTGGGTCTAAATCTTTCTCAGTTGGTAACTTTTCATGTAATATGTCATGTTTAAACTGTCAGAACTATACTCTCTCACAAAATAATGGTAAAAATTTCAGGGGGAACAATATAATTCCAGAAGACCTTGTTGAAATAGCCATTGATTATGATTGTCAATCAATTGCATGGACCTATAATGAACCAACACTACAGTTACAATATGCTCTAGAAACCGCTCAATTTTCACAAAAATATAATTTGAAAAATGTATTTGTAACCAATGGTTTTATGAGCGAAGAATCTTTAGATGCAATATTACCATATATACATGCATTTAATATAGATTTAAAATCAATGAGTAATAAATTTTATGAAAAAATCTGTAATGCTAAGTTAGATCCAGTTTTAGATAATATTAAGAAAATATATCATAATGGAAATCATATTGAAATAACTAATCTAATAATTCCAAATTATAATAGTTCAAATGAAATGTTAGAAAGTTTAACAGATTTCATACTAACCGAATTAGGTAAAGAAGTTCCTATTCATTTTTCAAGATTTTTTCCAAATTATAAAATGATGAATGTGGAAGCTACACCTATTAAACTTCTTTTAAATGCTAAAAAAATTGCAGAGGAAAAAGGATTAGAATATATTTACTTAGGTAATACCACAGAAAATCAAAATAGTTATTGCCCTAACTGTGGTGAACTATTAATTGAAAGAAATGGCTATAATATTATAAATAAAAATAAAATTAAAAATAGTAAATGTATAAATTGTAATTATGATTTAAATTTTATTTTGGAGTAACTTTATAAATATAAAAAGGTACTTGTTGAACATAATTTAATTTATATGGTTGTAAATTATATCCCATTTTTGTAAAATTATCTATCAATTCCTTATTATCTGTATTATTATGGAAACTATCAAATAACCATACATTATGACCACTATTCAATGTATTATTTATATTTGAAGGTTGTAATTCATCAATAATAACATTACTATTATTTTCCCAGAAATATCTATCTGTTTTAAATGTTTGAGTTCGTGTATGAATAATTAAGTCTGTAGAACTTATTGTAGACATAAATTCGTTGTGCTCTTCAAAATTGTGCGTATTATTTAATTCAATATTAATAAAGTTACAAGTTCCAACAGTACTTATTAATAAAAATATAATCAAAATTGGTATAAATATTTGCTTTTTAGAATAATTTTTACTTAATAAATATGCAAAACAAAGCCATAAAACTCCTAAACATGGAACAAGATATCTAGCAATGAATACAGGTCTAATGAGTATTGATAAAATAATTCCAACAATAATAGTTAGTATTGGTAAAATAAATCCATTTGAAATAAATCTATTTTTAGAATTATTTTCTTTAAACCATAATGAGCTTAATATTAAAATAATAAAAGCTACAATCATTAATATTCCTAAAATATCATGAGGTATTGTATATGGGTTTGAAAAAGGTCCATTCATAAAGAAAATATAATCAATAACATCCTTAAAACCAATAGGACCAACCCAAAAAGTACTAGTATGTTGTTTAAGATTATTCATTACATATAAAACCCAAGGTAAATAAATTACACTAGATATAAAAACACAAACAATCCATTTTTTTAGATTGGACATTTTACTTTCATATTCCATTTTACTGATTAAAAACCATAGAATAAGAATTATATAAATTATTGCAGTACATATAGTTCCATAATAATGAGTAAAACTAGATAATAATCCAAAAATTACTAAAAATATCCAGTTAATCCTTTTATTTGGATTTTTTATTATTTCATATGCACTATAAAATGTTAAAAAAACAAATAATAATACCCAAGTATACATTCTTAATTGTATGCTATGAAAAGCAATTTCTGGCATACTAGTAATAGCTAATGCGAATATACCTGCTGTTAACCATCCAAATTCCTTTTTAATTTTTGTAGCTGAAAATATTAATAAAATTATTATTGGTATAATACTTACGCATTTCCCTAAAGTTATTAAATTATATGGAATATGTATTGTATTAAATAATTCTAACACTCCTTTAAGGATTAAATAATATAAAGGAGGATGTACATCAAATGCAGTGTATTTAATGAGATTTAATGGGTTAAATGTAATTAAATTAATAGTGAATGCATCATCTACCATTATAGATGGATCAATAAAAGCCATTACTATAATAATTTCAAGAACGATTAAACTTAAACAAAATAAAATAATACCTATTTTATCTTCCCAATTATGTTTTATTAATTGTTTAAAATTTTTTTCAACCATAGATTACACTTTAATAAAATTTATTATTTTTTGATATTAGATTCTTTTTCAATATATATAGGACGGTTTTTAGTTTCAATATAAGTTTTAGATAAATATTCACCTAATATTCCTATTGAAAATAATTGTATTCCGCCTAAGAATAATACAATACACACGAGGGATGGCCATCCAGCTACATGGTCTCCAAATAATATAGTTTTTATCAAAATAATTAACATTAATATGAAAGCCACTATAGAGAAAATTATTCCAATTATAGTTGATATAGCCAAAGGTACAGTTGTAAAGCCTACAATTCCTTCAATTGAGTATAAAAATAGATTCCAAAATGACCAACTAGTTTCTCCATTAGCACGTTGAATATTTTCATATTCTAACCATTTTGTTTTAAAACCTACCCATGAAAAGATTCCTTTTGAAAAACGATTCACTTCTTTTAATTTTAATATAGAATCAACCATATTTCTAGTCATCATTCGATAGTCTCTTGAACCATCTACAATTTCAATTTTTGACATTTTATTTATTATTTTATAGAATTTACGGGCAAAAAAAGATCTAATAAATGGTTCACCTTTTCTACTTACTCTTCTTGTAGCTACTGAATCATATTTGTTTAATATAATATTATAATACATTTCAGGAAGTAATGAAGGAGGATCTTGTAAATCAGCATCCATTATAACTACATAATCTCCCTTACTATATTCTAATCCTGCATAAATTGCTGATTCTTTACCAAAATTTCTTGAAAATGAGATATATTTAACATGTTTATCTTCATTAGATAAAAATTTTAATCCTTTTAAAGTTTTATCGGTTGAACCATCATCTATAAATATGAATTCATAATCTAATTTAGACATTGTTGAGCTAGTCATTATTTTTGAAACTAATCCATAAAATTGAGCTATATTTTTTTCTTCATTTAAACAAGGAACAACAATTGATAATAAACTCATAAATTCTTCACTTCTTTAGTCAAATACAATTAATTTACTAATAACATAATTCACTATTACAACTATAATATTAATAATAATTTTTGATATTAAATCATTCCAGAAAAATATTCCTATAAATAAATACATTAATGTTGTATCTAAAACACCACTGAATATTCTTCCACTAATGAATAATCCAAATTCTTTTAAAATATTTTCATTTTTACTTTTAAATACCCATATCCTATTTGTTATATAAGCAAATAAAACAGATAAGAACCAGGCGATTATGTTTGAAATTAAATAATGTATATTTAATATATCTGTTATGAATAAATATGAAATAATATTAACAATAGTAGTTAAAATTCCAAATATTAAATAAAGAATTATTTCATTTTTTTTAATACTTGGATTCAATTACTATTCTCCATTAATTTATTTTATTTTTAATAATTATTCAGATAAACTAACTCTTTCAAATTTATTTTCTTCTCCTAAAGATTTTGTAGCATCTACTCCAATTTTTGTTGTTGTTCCGTCAGGTAATGCAACAGGGTCTAATGATGATCCTCTAGCTTTAGGAATTATTATAATATCATCATCACCTTTGACTCTAGTAGCTATAGCATATTCTACATCTTGTGGGTCAAATATATTTATATCTTCATCAACTATAACAACATGTTTCAGTGAGGGATGTGCAGATAATGCAGCCATAATAACATTTTTTGCATCTCCTTGTGTTTGTTTATTTATAGATACTACTGCATGTAACCAACAACATCCACCTTCTGTTAATACAACATTTTTTACAGTAGGAAGCATATTTTTAATAGCTTTAAATATTCTAGGTTCCTGTGGAAGTCCTTGAAGTAATTTATGTTCAAAACCAGCTGGTAAAATAGCATGATACATAGGATTTTCCTTTTTAATATGCATTGTGGATAAATTAATCACAGGTTGGTCACGAATAACATCATAAGTATCTGTTAAATCAACAAAAGGCCCTTCTTTAACTTTTTCTTTAACTGAAATTTTACCTTCTATTATAATATCGGCATCAGGAACTTTTAAATCAGATTCTTCACATTCTACTAACTCTAACTCACCATTTTTAAAAGCATTCGCTACTTCCATTTCATCTTCATCAATAGAAATGCTAGTAGTGGATGCTAATAAAATTGCTGGATCCATTCCAATAGCAATAGCAATTTCTAAATCTTTTCCTATTTTTTCAGCTTTTTTATAATAAGTAAATAAATTTCTTGGAACTAATCTAATAGCTAATTTTTTATTTCCAATAACTAACATTCTATGTATTGATGCATTTTGAACTCCAGTTTCAGGATCTTTAGCAATTACTACACCAGCAGTAATATATGCTCCTCCATCTCTTTTATAATGTGTTAAAATTGGAAGTTTACTTAAATCCGCTTTTATAGAAACATATTCATCTAAATTTTTAAAATTACTTACCTTTATTGGATTCTCGGTAGCTTCAATAATTTTTTCAGTAATTTCATTAACATCACAATTTATTGAATTAGCTATTTTTTCCCGAGTATTACATATTCCAGAAACTACTGGAATATCATAACCTTTAATATTTGATAATAATACGGTTTCTTTAGGGTGTTTTCTTAAAATATTTCCTGCTTCATATTTAGCATTAATTTCATCATCAATTTCTATTACTACATCTTTTTCTGATTTCATATAAACCACAATTTTATAACTCTGCTGTTTTATATTTTATCCATTTTAAATTATCTTCAATTTTATCATTAGTTATTCCTAAAATTTCGCCTGCTAAAATTGCAGCATTACGACCATTATCACTACCAACAGTACCAACAGGAACTCCAGGAGGCATTTGAATCATTGTTAATAAAGAATCATTAATATCTCTTTTATTTGAACAAGGAACACCAATAACAGGTTTTTCACTTAAAGCCACAATTGACCCAGTAACTAATGCAGATAACCCACTTACAGCAATAAATAACTTAACATCTTCCATTGTTTTCATATATTCTTCGAATCTATTAGCATATCTAATTGGAGATATAATAGCTAAATCATAACTAATATTCATTCTATCTAATACACTTGTAACCTTTTTAGCAATATCAAGATCACTATAACTTCCAGCAATTATTGAAACAAGCGGTGCATTCTCTACTTTTTCAACTTCAATTCCTTTTTTTTCACCTTTATCCTCAGATAAAAAGTCTTTATTAATATAATCTCCATTAAGTTTAGATAAAACTTCTTCTTCACCATTTTTAACTTTATTTTGATAATCTACTCTTAGTTCAGATATATTTTTCTTAATTTCATTATCATAAGTTGCAATAATTTGTCCAGCAAGAATGGCTCCATTATCTCCTCTATCTACACCAACAGTAGCTACTGGTGCTGGAAAAGGCATTTGACTGCATGCATACAATGCATCTAAACCACCTAGTTTAGCATCTACAGGTACACCTATAACAGGTCGATAAGTATATGCTGCAATAGCTCCAGGTAAATGAGCTGCTAATCCAGCAATTCCTATAAATACTTCAACACCTTCTTCAGTTGCATCTAATACTAATTCTTTAACCTTATCATGTGTTCTATGGGCTGATGCTACCCTTAAACTATAAGTGATTTTTAATTTTTCTAAAACTTTAATGCTTTTTTCAGCAATTTTAATATCTGATGCACTACCGAGAATAATCATTACTTTTGGAGTCATTTCTTCACCTTTTTAAATTAATTGAATGTTTATTAAAACTATTATTTATTTATGTTGAATTTTATTTTATTTCCAGTAAAAAGTATTTAAAGTATCATAGATAATTGAATTCTTTTTCTATCTAAATCTACATCTAATACTCTCACATCTACAATATCTCCAACACTAACAACATCTAATGGATGTTTAATAAATTTATTCTCTACTAATTCAGAAATATGAACTAAACCATCTTGATGAACACCAATATCTACAAATGCTCCAAAATCAACAATATTTCTAACAGTTCCGTGTAGAATCATTCCTTCTTCAAGATTTTCTAATTCTAAAACATCATCTCTAAGAATTGGTTTAGGCATTTCTTCCCTTGGATCTCTACCCGGTTTTTTTAACTCTTTAACAATATCTTTCAAGGTTATTTCACCAATATCTAATTGTTCAGATAGAAGTTCAAAGTTAAGATCATCTAAATCCATATTATCCGAACCAATATCATTTAAAGAATAACCTAAAGATTTTAATAAATTTTTAGTAGCTTTATAAGATTCAGGATGAACAGTTGTATTATCTAAAGGGTTATTGCTGTTAATTACTTTCATAAAACCAGCACATTGTTCATAAGCTTTAGGCCCAAGCCCAGGAACATTTAAAAGTTCTTTTCTATTTTTAAAAATACCATTTTCTTCCCTATATTTTACAATATTTTTTGCTACAGAATTACTAATACCTGAAACATGTTTCAACAAAGATACTGAAGCAGTATTTAAATCAACACCTACATTATTCACAGATTTATCAACAACATAATCCAACGAGGAATTTAATTTTTTTTGATTCATATCATGTTGATATTGTCCAACACCAATAGATTTAGGATCAATTTTTACTAATTCGGCTAAAGGGTCCTGTAAACGTCTAGCAATAGATATTGCACTTCTTTCACCAACATCATAATCAGGAAACTCCTCACTAGCTAATTTACTAGCAGAATAAACAGATGCTCCTGCCTCACTAACAATAACATATTGTAAATTATTATTTAATTCTTTAATAATATTAGTAATAACATGTTCAGATTCTCTAGAAGCTGTTCCATTACCTAAAGCAATTAAATCAATATTATAATTATTAACTAATTTTTTCACAATATCTTTAGTTTCACTAATCTTATTTTGAGGTTCAGTTGGAAATACAATATTTGTATCTAAAACTTTACCAGTTTTATCAACAACAGCTAACTTACATCCAGTTCTAAATCCCGGATCCCATCCTAAAACTATTTTTCCAACAATAGGACTTTGCATTAGCAACTGCTCTAAGTTTTTAGAAAAAACCTTTATAGAACTTTCTTCAGCGCGGTTCATTAATTGGTTACGCAATTCTCTTTCAATAGCAGAGGCAATTAATCGTTTATATGAATCTAATATACATTCCTCTAAAATTTTTTCAGTATATTGATTATATACTGGTTGAGTAATTTTATCACTTTTATTTATTAATACATGTCTCTTTAAATATTCAAAAATATCTTCTTCAGGAGTTTTAACTTTAATTTTTAATATTCCCTCTTTTTCACCACGATTAATAGCTAAAATTCTATGATTAGCAATTTTATCTAAAGGTTCACTATAATCATAGTACATTTCGTATTCAGATTCTATATCCTTATCTTTTGCATTAATTTCTAATTTACCATCTTCAAAACTCACTTGACGTATAAGAGATCTATATTTAGCATCGTCAGATATTATTTCAGCAATTATATCTTTGGCTCCATTAACAGCATCTTCTACAGTTTCAACACCTAATTTGGTTGATAAATAATTTTCAGCTTCTTTTTCAATGGGAATATTAATTTCTTGTTTTAAGATTACATTAGCTAAAGGTTCAAGCCCCTTTTCTTTTGCCATACTTGCTCGTGTATGTCTTTTTGGTTTATATGGACGATAAATATCATCTAATT
Organism: Methanobacteriota archaeon; assembly: GCA_023440975.1. GTDB lineage: Archaea > Methanobacteriota > Methanobacteria > Methanobacteriales > Methanobacteriaceae > Methanobrevibacter_A. The sequence goes on from JAEZRD010000007.1 coordinate 29,081, forward strand.
CAACTAAAGTTTGAGCTTTACTAATTTCTTTAATTAAATCTTCTGTTAATTTACCTTGTTCATCTATACTTCCAATTATTTGTTCTTTTTTAGATTCTAAGTTACGTAAATATTCTAATCTTTCATTAAAATTTCTAAGTATTTCATCATCTAAAGATCCAGTAACTTCTTTACGATATCTAGCAATGAAAGGAATACTATTTCCTTCATCTATAAGTTTAATAACAGCATTACTTTGCCAATTTTTAATTTTTAATTCATTTGATAATGTTTCAGCTATCATATAATAATTATCTCCTTTAATTAAAAGCAGTAATATTTTATAAATTTCAATTATAACTAATATTTTTAGTAATATTCTAGATAAAATTAATCAATTAATTTTTAATATTATAAAATAAAGATTTCAATATATAATTAATGATTGTTTATATTAAAAACTTATTTGGTTTTTAATAATTAATATTTAAAGAATGTTTTAATAGTATTAGGTTATATTATGAAGTTTAAATTCTCTATTGTCATGGCAGTATATAATGCAAGTCAATGGATTAATGAAGCTATAGATAGTGTTATTAATCAAACTATAGGTTTTGAGAATATAGAGTTAATTTTAGTTGATGATGGGAGTATTGATAGTAGTAAAGAGATTTGTAAACAATATAAAAATGAATATCCTGATAATATTAAATATTATTATAAAAAAAATGGCGGTCAAGCCTCAGCAAGAAATTTAGGATTAAATTATGTTAATGGAGAATATGTGAATTTTTTAGATTGTGATGATAAATTAGATTTAAATGCTTGTGAAGAAGTAATTAAATTTTTTAACTCTCATATAAATGAAACAGATATTGTTTCTATTCCCCTAATATTTTTTGAATCTGAAGTAGGAGACCATATTTTAAATTATAAATTTGAATCTACACGAATAGTAGATTTATTAAAAGAACCAACATTTATTCAACTATCAGCTTCATCCTCTTTTTTTACATACAAATCATTAAATGGATTTCAATTTGATGAAAATCTCATTACATCAGAAGATGCTTTACTAATTAATCAAATTCTATTAAATAAATGTACATTAGGTGTAATAAGTTCTACACATTATTATTATAGGAAAAGAAATGATTTAACTTCTACTACAGATAATTTTAAGAAAAGAAAAGAATATTATAATGATCAAGTTAATTTTTTCCTAAAAAAAATTATTACTTACAGTCTTGAAAAATTAGGTTATGTACCGAATTTCATTCAATATTTAGTAATGTATACACTACAATGGATTTTTGAAATACCTCATGTGAAAAATATTTTATCTGATGATGAAATAAAAGAATTATATCAAAGTTTAGATGAAATATTACAATATATTGATGATGATGTTATTAATAAACAGAAAAACATTCCTAATGTTTTGAAAGTTCATATTTTTTCATTGAAATATCATGGTTATAATAGCACAATTGAAAATGGGAAGAATATTCTTAAAGCAGGTGAAAATCCTATAGACATTCTAGGTGAAAAATCATTTTGGATAGATATTATAGAAATTAAAAATAATGAATTATATATTTCTGGTTATTTGCCCTCATTTTTTGAAAATAACTCTACCACAATAAAAGCTATAAGAATAACAGATAATAATAAAAAAGAATTTATTGGAAAAGAAGTATATTATCCTACACGCAACTATTTTTCATTAGATAAACCATATGGAGAAAAATTACAAGTAGATTTAAATATCCCAATAATTAATGGAAGAAATAATATAATTTTTAAAGTAGCTTATGATATTGAAATGGATTTACCTATAGAATTTACTATGAATGCAAGATTATCAAAGATTAGTCAATATTCTAGAACTAGTTATAATGGAAAAATCCATTTAAACCAATATATAACAATTAATATTGGTAATTCCATAATAATTGAACCATATTCATTTAAAAAATTATTAAATCTTGATTTTTCAACTAATAAAAAAATATTTAAAAGTAAAAAACCTTTTTTTAAAGAAGCATTAATTTTGAGAATAATTTATTTTATAATGTCAAACTTGTTTAAAACTAAAATTTGGTTGTTTATGGATCGTCAAGAAATAGCCAAAGATAATGCAGAACACCTTTTTAAATATGCAATTAATCAAAATGATAATATTAAAAAATATTTTATCATAAATAAAGATTCTAATGATTATTATAAAATGAAAAAAATTGGTAAGGTTGTTAAATATGGTTCTTTCAAGCATAAATTATTATTTTTATTAGCTGATAAAATTATATCATCACATCCGGATGATGAAATAATAAACCCTTTTTGGGGGGAAGAAGTTTATTTATTAAATGGTTTAATAAGTGCACAATACATTTTCTTGCAACATGGAATTATAAATGAAAACCTATCATCTTGGCTTAAAAAATGTGATATGAATTTAACACTATTCCTTTGTTCAGCAAAAGAGGAATATGACTCTATATTTAAATATCCTTATAACTATGATAAAAATGTTGTACAAATTTTAGGTTTACCTCGTTATGATGCTTTAGAAAATAATCTAAAAAATCAAATACTCATTATGCCTTCTTGGCGTCATAAATTTGTTAACATGACCGATTCTGATTTCAAATCAACTGCATATTTTAAAAATTTTAATAAATTAATAAATGATGAGAATTTAATCCAATTTTCTCAAGATAATAATATTTCAATTATATTTAAACCTCATCCAAAAACTTCAAAATTTATTCATCTTTTTAAAAGAAATAAACATGTATTAATTGATGATGATTTTTCTATGGATTATACAACTTTATTTAATGAATCTAAATTACTTATTACAGATAATTCATCCGTGTTTTATGATTTTTCTTATTTAAAAAAGCCTGTTATTTATTTCCAATTTCCAGATGATATTCCAAAATTTGAGGATAAAAAATCAGAATTTAATTTTGAAAATGAAGGATTTGGTGAAGTAATAACAAATTACAATGATTTAATTAACATAATTAAAGATTATATTCAAAATGATTGTATTTTAAAGAGTAAATATGAAGATAGAATAAATAAATTTTATGCTTTTAATGATAAAAATAACTGTAAAAGAGTATATGATTTTTTAATTAAATTAGATGAAAACATATTTTAGAAATATTTATTTTAATGTTTTAAAATCATGGTAAACTTTTTAAATTTATAAGATAAATATTAATTATAAATTTAAATAGAATAATTTAATTATAAGAAGAGGTGAGAAAAGTATGTCTTGGTTTTTAGTTTTAATTGTTTTTTTATTAGCATCAATTAAAACAACAAATAATAAAAAACATTCTGTTTCTGTAGTCATCCCAGCTTATAATGAAGAAAAAACTGTTGCTGAAAATGTCAGGATAATTAAAAAAGTTGATTATATCGATGAAGTATTAGTCGTAAATGATGGATCAACAGATAACACAGCACAAGAAGCATTATCAGCAGGTGCAAAAGTATTAAATCATAAAACAAATTTAGGTAAGGGTGCTGCAATAAAAACAGGTTTTAAAAATTCAAAATCTGATATTGTTGCATTTATTGATGCAGACATTTCTAATCTCACTCCAAAAAAAGTAGATAATATAATTAAACCTATATTAGAAGGAAAAACTGATATTACTAAAACTAAATTTGCAAGAGAAAGTGGAAGAGTAACAGAACTTACAGCTAAACCATTGTTAAAATTTTTTTTCCCAGAAGTTGTATTTGAACAACCATTAAGTGGACAATTTGCTGGAAAAAGAACAGCATTAAATAAAATAAAATTTGAAAAGGATTATGGTGTAGATGTAGGTATAGTTTTAGATGCGGATGTACATGGAATTCAAATCCAAGAGGTAGATATTGGAGATATAGAACATGACATGTCCCCACTATCTGACTTAAATAGAATGGCAAATGAAGTAGTAAGAACAATTATTAATCGAGCGGTTGAATATGGCCGAGTAACAATGATGGATACACTTGGAAGTTATATAAGAATGGCTATTATGGGTCTTTCTCTTATAATATTGGGAATATTTACAATATTCTTTGTACAACCAGTACCTCTTCAATTAGGTATAATAATTTCCATAATTGGTGCCATTTTCACTATTTATTATGTAGTTAAAATTGTATCTAAATCTATAAACATTCTTAAAAAAGGTTCTAGGGGATCATTATTAAAATCTTTTCTTAAAATGCATTTTCCATTTTTAATTTGTGGAATTATATTGGTTTTAATGCTTACAACCTTTTTAGGAGCAGCAACAATTAATGATGGAGTCATTTCAATAGAACCAACTTCAAGAAATCTTATAATTTTTTCACATTCTGACAATCAAACTATTTCAGTTAGAGGACCTTATTTTATAGATAGTGCAATTGAAAATGAAACTGATATTTTAAGGATTCCATCTGATGCATTAGCTACAATGCAAATAGACGTAGGGGATACAATTCAAATAAATCATAAATATTATTCAATAAATGCTACCAGGGAGGGAGAAGATAATACATTAAGAATGCCATCTGATGCTCGAAAATCTCTTGAAGCTAATTCTGGAGATGTTATTTCAAATAGTAGGTTATTTAATCTATTTGATTCTTCAACAGTTACACATAAAATTAATTCTTCTAATTTAACAAATAATACAACTTTAGAAGATAATTTTAACATTTATTCACATCAATCTCCTCAAACTAATGTTAATATTTCATTAAATGGAAAGCATATTAAAACAATATCTGGGTCTTTTAAGAATGATTCTCAATATACAGTATCTTTTGATGGAAAGGTTATAGGTAGTTTTAATGGTGAAAATGTTAAACAAAATAAAACTTTAGATTTTTACAGTGGTAATAATATTATAGAAATTAATTTTACCAATCCAGATAAAGATCTTTCATGTTATCAATTTTTATCATCTAATGAAGATTCATTCCTGAAATTTTATTCAGTATAAAAAATAGTATTATTATCCACTATAATTAATATTTAATAATTAATAGTGGATTTAATCAAAATTTTTTTTAAAAATTAATCTTTATATACTTTAACAGCTTCTTCATGATCATTATAAAGACCTAAAGCTGCTAATGCCCCTACTTTACCTTGATTCCCAGTTACACTAATTAATTCAATATTCAAATCATTAGCTACTTTTTCAGCAGTTTTAATATCCATCATTCCAGTTTTTGTATTAATAGCATACTCTCTTAATTCTTTAGGAATTTTTAATCCTTGTAACACAGCAATAGCTGTTTTATCAGATAAGGTATCTCTTTTAAGTATCTCAATAACTCTTTTAATTAATTTATCTTTATCTTCAGCTAAAACAGCAAAAGTTAAAGCAATTGAAACACAATTTTGTGTTTTATGTGGATTATGTGGATATAACTGAACAATAATATGATCTAAATATTCAAAACCTTCTTTTTTAAGTTCCATACCTACATTATGAGCCATGGTCCAAGTAGCACCAGCATCTTTTGTATCAGTATCATCAATACCAATTACAACTTTTTCCATTTTAGGTGTGATAACCGCAGCTTTTCCAAGCTTAGAACCTCCACCTACTTCTATTAACTCAATTCTTTTAACTCCTTTACCCATACCTCTACACATAGCTGCTCCAACACCAGCACCAGCAAGTCCCGCATGAACAATTCGTACTTCATCATCGTTAACACAAACCTCTTCAATTCCTGCAGCATTAAAACTAGCTTTTAAATCAATAGGTTTTTTACCAACTTTACATGTAAAAACATGTCTATTACCATCTCTATAAGCATCAGTTATTAATTCACTGTTGTTTTTGTATTGATGCATTAACCAATGAGAACCAGAGATACAAGGATGGAATTCTACAAGTTCTACAGTATTTCCATCAACCATAGTTATTTCTTTTTCGTATGGAGCTATCCAAGGGTCGTTAAACTTTTTTTTCAAATCTTCAGGTTTTAAAATTTCCATAATAACCATCTATAAAATAAAAATTAATTAATAAAATAAAAAAAATTAGTTAAAAAAAAATAAAATATTAAGTTTTAAATTTCTTCTAATCTCATACACATTTTAACTGCAGCTTCAACAGCTCTTTTACCATAATCAATACGTTTATGCGCATCTAAACGTGTCATACCTGGACCGCTAATACCTAAAGCTACAGGTTTATTATATTCTAAAGATAAATCAGTAATTTTACGTGATGCATGTTGAGCGACTATTTGGTCATGATCTGTTGCTCCTTCAATTACTGCACCTAAAGTAATTACAGCATCAATATCCTCTTTTTCTAATAATTTTTTTATTGCTAATGGCATGTCAAACACACCAGGAACAACAACAACTTTACTTACTTCAGCATCTAAAACTTTTGCTTCTTCTTTTGCTAGTTCTAACATCATTTTAGTTAAATCAAAATTAAATTCAGCAACTACTGCTCCTATATTATATTTTGCCATATCATAATCCTCCACTATATAATTAAACTTTTTACTTATGCTAACATTAATAAAAATCCAGCTACAGCACTGAATATCATAATTAATATAATAAATATTGCTATAATTTTTACTCTATCCATAATTCTCTCCTCAATATAAATTTAATTGAAAATTATAAAATTTATTTTAAATATTTTAATCTTTTAAAAATATGTTTTATATTTTTAATTAATTTTATTTATAATTTAACTTAAAAATCTTAATTAAATTTAATTATATTTTTATTTAAAAAATTTTTTTAATTTAGATGTAGTTAATGATTTTTTATTCCTATTATTTTCTAAAAATTTAATTTTTTCGTTTAAATCAATATTTTCTTTTTTTAATTTATCTATATCATTAGATAACATATTGATATTTATTTGTTTTTCCTCATTTTGATTAATAAGATTATTTAAATCATTATTTAAATTCATATTTCTAATTGATAAATAATTAATAACTTCATATAAATTACTACCTAAAATTTTTTCATCATTCTCTAAATTACTCATAACATTAATTTTGTTGTCTAAATTAAAATAAAAATTTTTAAAATCCATTTCATCTTTTGTTAAACTATAATTTGAGTTTATTTTTTCAAAAATTATCTTGTTCACAATATATTTAGAAGATAAAAAATCACCTAATCTAGATTTAAATGTTATATCTTCTGATTTATCGAGCATACTACCTTCTTCACAAATCCCCCATATGTCACTTCCACTACCACAATAGTCAGCTATTTTTGAAGGTAAATATGGATTAATTTCAAAATAATTTTTAGTATTTGCATCACTCACAATTAATACATCAAATTTCGTAGTAAGATTCAAAAACTCTAAGTAAGGAATATTATCATTTATAATTACATTCTTTTCCATTTTAAGATTTGAAATAGCTCTTTTAACAAAGTTTTTTTCAGCAGTAAATATATGTAATTTAAATTTATCTTTAAATGATTCATTTAAATTTTCAAAAGCATAAAAAACATCTTCAAAATTACGTGTTCCATAAAAAAGTCCAAAATATGCAAAATTAATATATTCATCATTCAATTCATAATTACTTTTAAAAGATTCATAAGCATCTTTGTTTAATGTAGGCTGAGGATTAATAACACTTCTTTCAATTATAAAATCTTTAAGATTATTAATATTTCCATTATCTTCTAATGGAAATTTATTTATCATAATTTTTTGTTGATTTTCATTAGTGAAAATAATTTCATCGGCAAATAAAAAAGGAAGTAATTCACACAAATATTCAGTTGTAACTTTTTTATGGTTAAGAGTAATATTAATATTCTTTTCTTTTAAAATAGTATTTTTTTCAATAATTTCATTGATTTTTTCAATATAATTATCGTCATTTAATTTAGTAGCTCTCTTTTTACCATATATATCAAATAATATTGGATCAGAAAATTCTGCTATCCATTTAGTCTCAGGATGTTCAATTTTATATTCAAATCCTAAATAATGAGCTTGTCTTGGCATAGAACGAGAATATATGGATTTATAACTGTTTTTATCCTTAGATATTTTATTTAATTTTTCCATACCTTCAATTATAAATGGTTTAATAGAATCCCATTTCCAAATTTGTGTATATGGAGCATGTAATACTATTCTATTTTCAATAAATTTATCAACAATTCCGTTTAAAGATTCATCTTTATTAATATTTTCAATATAATTTTGAAGAATATCAACCTTTTTTCCATTTGAAATAACTCGTTTAGCTACTACAAAACCTCCTGTATCAGCGTAGCTAGGGAAAAAATATGAAATAATTAAATCTTTAGCTTTTTTTTCGTCACTCATTTAAAAACCTTAATCTTAATTATTAATATTTATTAAAAATATAATTTTCCATTATAATAAATTCCTTTAGGATAGTTTAGAAATTTCATCAATTGTATTTATTAGTTTTTCTATATCATTTAAGTTATTATAACAGTGAATAGAAGATCTTACAGTCCCATCTTCAGCATTTAATAAGTTCATAGTTGGTATTGCACAATGATGCCCACTTCTTACACAAATATTGCTGGTTTCATCCAATATTTTGCTTACATCATGAGGGTTCATGTTAAGAATGTTAAATGATACAATATTTCTAATATTATCCCTTTTACCATAAACTTCAACATTTTCTATAGATTTTAATGAGTCATACAATTTAATAGTTAATTTAGAACAATAATTTTCTATATTTTTCAAACCAATTCTGTTAACATAATTTACAGCAGTGTTAAGACCTATAATACCGGCTATATTTTGAGTTCCTCCTTCAAAACAATAAGGTGGTTTTTCAAGTAAAAATTCATTATTCACAATATCTATGACGGTCCCTCCACCTAAATTTTGTGGTTCTACACTATTAGATAAATCATTTTTAATATATAAAAAACCAGTGCCAACAGGTCCTAAAATACCTTTATGTCCAGGAAATGCCATAAAATCAGGATTAATTTTTTTAATATTTATTGGGATATGCCCTAAAGATTGGGCACCATCAATTAATATCAAACAATTATTATCATGAGCAATTTCAGAGATTTTTTCTATATTCTGTAAAGATCCAATAGCATTGTTGACATGACTAATAGATATGAGTTTAGTATTATCATCAATTAACTCTTCTATCTTTGAAGGTTCAATAATACCAAAATTATTAGCTTCAGCTATTTTAATTTTAATACCATATTTTCTTAAATTAAGCCATGGTAAAAAATTTGAATGGTGTTCTATATTTGAAATAATAATATTATCCTCTGGTCTAAAATTTAAACCATTTGCAATAGTATTTATCCCTTCTGTAGTATTTTTAGTAAAACTAATTTCTTCAGTTTTTGTGTTTAAAAATTTTGAAATATTCTCTCTTGATTCATCAACATTTTCATTAGCCTTAATTGCTATTTTATATGCTCCACGACTAATGTTAGAATTATAATTAATAAAATAATCATTTATAGAATTAATAACTGGTAGTGGTGTGAGAGAAGTGCTTGCAGAGTCAAGATAAGTAAAATTTTTCAATAAAGGAAAATCTTTAATTATATTATCTTCATTTAACATTTTATCATAAACTATTTAATTTGTCTTTTATTGCATTTGCCATTTCATTAGTGCTTGATTTTCCACCTAAATCTGGAGTTACATTTTTACCTTCTTTTAAAACGTTAATGATAGCTTTATCTAATTTTTCTGCCTTTTCAGATTCACCAAGATAATTAAGCATCATAACAGCTGAAAGTATCATTGCAGAGGGGTTAGCTATTCCTTGACCTGCTATATCTGGTGCAGATCCGTGAACTGGCTCGAATAGTGCTCCATTTTCTCCTATATTTGCTGATGGGATAAGTCCTAATCCCCCAACTAATCCTGCACCTTCATCTGATAATATATCTCCGAAAAGATTAGTTGTAACAATAACATCAAAGCTTTCAGGTCTTGTAATAAGATACATTGCTGTTGCATCAACATAAAAATCTTCAGCAATGATACCAGAATTTTTATATTTTTCAGCAGTTTCATAAAAAACTTTTTTAAATAAACCGTCTGATTTTTTTAATACATTAGCTTTATGGACACCTGTTACTTTTGATTTTCCATGTTTTAATGCATATTGAAATGCATAATCACAAATTCTTGTTTCAGCTTTTCGAGTAATAATTCTTTTAGCTATTGCTCCTTCATCCGTTAATTCTTCTTCATCTTGTTTGTACATTCCTTCAGTATTTTCTCTAACAATCATAAAATCAAGATTATCGAAAAGTGCTTCAGTTCCAGGATATGATTTCACTGGACGTAAATTTGCATATAATTTCATTTCTTGACGTAATTTAACTATCACATCTGCAGCTGTTTCACCTACCGCACCAAATAAGCAAGCATCTGAATTTTTAACTAGTTCAATTGTTTCTTTAGGTAAAGCCTCACCAGTTTTTTTTAAGCATTCATCTCCAGCTTCACTAAAAGTATAATTAATATCTAAATTTAAAGAGTCTAAAATAGATAAAGTTGCTTCCATAACTTCTTTACCAATTCCATCTCCAGGAATAACAGTTATATTATACATTATATTCACCTAGTACTATTTTTTTATAGAAATAATTTGTATTTATTATATAATTTAACTTTTCAATTGTTATATTTTATTTTATTTAAGTTGAGTAATTATAATATAAAAAGCTAAAAAATTTATTAAAATTAATTTTGTTTTTTAAGATACTCTATTAATCCATTACTTTTTAAAATTTCTAACATAAATGGAGGTAATTTCTTAAATTCATAAATTTGCCCATTTTCAGAAATAATTATTCCCTTTTCCATGTCTATATCTATTATTTCCCCTTCTTCTAGCACTTCACTTATTCCAGGAGCTTCTAAAAGAGGTATCCCAATATTAGTGGCATTTCTATAAAATATCCTTGCAAAAGATTCAGCAATAACAGCACCTATTCCACACCCTTTAATAGCAATGGGAGCATGTTCCCTAGATGAACCACAACCAAAATTCTTTCCAGCAACAATAAAATCTCCATCATTAATTTTTCCTTTGAAATCAGAATCTAATCCTTCCATACAATGATTTGATAATGTTTCTTCATCGGTATAAATTAAGTATCGTCCTGGAAGAATAATATCAGTGTCGATATCGTCTCCAAATTTCCATACTTTTCCTTTCATTGATATTCCTCTTATAATTTTCATTCAGGTTTAGTTATTCTTCCTTCGATTGCTGAGGCAGCCGCCGTAGCTGGTGATGATAAATAAACCTTACCTTCTGGACTCCCTTGACGTCCCTTAAAATTTCTATTAGATGTACTAAGACTTACTTCTTCTGGACCTATTAATCCAGTATGTCCACCAAGACAAGGACCACAACTAGGATTCATTATAAGAGCATTAGCATCTACAAATATTTTTATTAAACCTTCATCTAATGCTTTAGAATAAGTTTCTCGAGATGCCGGATAAATTAGCATTCTAGTATTTTTAGCAACTTTTTTACCTTTTAAAATTTTTGCAGCTACTCTTAAATCTGAAATTCTTCCATTTGTACAGGATCCTAAAAACACTTGGTCGATTTCTACATCTAATTCACTTGCAGGTTTCACATTATCCACATTATTTGGACATGCAACTTGAGGTTCAAGTTCATTTACATTAACATTTCTAATTTCAAGAGAAGATGCATCTTCATCAGTTTTATAAATATTATATTTTTTCTTGGAATGTTTTTTAATATAATCAATTGTTTTATTGTCTGGTTCAATTAATCCAGTTTTACCACCCATTTCAACAGCCATATTTGAAAGAACCATTCTGTCTGAAATACTCATATCCTCAATAATTGGCCCTGAAAATTCACAAGATTTATAAGTAGCACCATCAACTCCAGTATCTCCAATTATTTTTAAAATAACATCTTTTGAATAAACATTTTCTTTTAATTTACCTTCAATATTAAATTTAATTGTTTCAGGAACTTTAAACCATAATTTTCCAGTTGATAAAACCATAGCCATGTCGGTGGATCCAATTCCAGTTGAAAAAGCACCAAAAGCACCATGAGTACAAGTATGTGAATCAGCACCAACTATAACTTCTCCAGGTACTACATGCCCTAATTCTGGTAGAATTTGATGGCATACTCCTTTATACATGTCATAAAAATTAGTAATGTTCTGATTTTTAACAAAGTTTCTCATTAAAATATGATTATTGGCTGATGTTAATGAGTCTGCAGGAACTTGATGATCAAAAGGGATGATAATTTTATCTTTATCCCAAACTTTTTCAGTACCAATTTTATTGAAGGATTCAATAGCAAGAGGTCCAGTTAAATCATGCATCATAGCAACATCTATATTAGCCATTACAATTTCTCCAGCTTCTACATTATTTTTACTTGAAGCTTTAGCTAATATTTTTTCTGCCATTGTCATAGACATGTAAATAACCTCCAATTTAAATTTTGTATAGGTTTCCAAAATTATAAAGTTCAATTTCTTTCGGAACTTTTTCTATTATATTCTTAGTATCAAATATTATAGGGGTTTTCATATTATTAATTAAGTACTCATAATCTAAATTTTTAAATTGATTATGGTCAGATAAAATTAAACAAAGTGAAGCATCTTTTGAAGCATCTTTGAAACTTTCATAATCATCGTTAATTACATGAGGATCATGAATTGCTAATTCATATTCATCTTTTAAAAGATTTATCACATCAAATGCTGGACTTTCCCTAGTATCTCCAGTATTACCTTTATAAGAAACTCCTAAGATAGCTATTTTTGAAGATTTTTGATTTTTTAATATTTTTTTAACATTATCTGCTACGAATTTAGGCATACTCTTATTAGTATCTCTAGCTAATTTGATAATTTTTGCTTGATCAGGTGCTAATGCATATACAAAATAAGGATCTATAGCTAAACAGTGTCCACCAACTCCAGGACCCGGAGAATGAATGTTAACTCTTGGATGTTTATTAGCTAATTTTATAACATCTAATGCATTAACTCCAATTTCGGCACTTATTTTAGATAATTCATTAGCTAATGCTATATTAACATCTCTAAAAGTATTTTCCATACATTTTGATAATTCTGCTGTTTTTGCTTCAGTTTTCATCATGTTTCCTTTAACAAATATGGAATATACTTCAGCTGCTTTATCACTACATTCTGGAGTTATTCCTCCTATAATTCTATTATTATGAATTAATTCTTCAATAATTTTTCCAGGAAGAACTCTTTCAGGACAGTGGGCTAAATATAAATCTTTTCCAATAGTAAATCCTTTTTCTTCAAAAATTGGTTTAACTATATTATCTGTTGACATGGGTGCTATTGTAGATTCAACAATTATTGTATTTCCTTTTTCAACATATTCTAATATTTCATTACAAGCGGTTATCACATAACTTAAATCACAACTATAATTTTCCTTGATATAAGGTGTAGGAACTGTTATTATGAATACATCAGATTTTTCAGGTTTTAATGATGCATGATATACATTTTTTTCAACAGCTTCCTTAATCATTTCACCTATTCCTGGTTCTTCTATATGGATTTTACCCTTATTTAGGTTATTAACAATTCCTTCATCAATATCTACTCCAAGAACATCACACCCATTTTTTGCAAAAAGAGCAGCAGTTGGAAGTCCAATATAACCTTGACCTATTATACAAATTTTCATTTTTATTACCGGCTATTAAATTTAATCCATTCTGTAATTTGATAAAAATAATTATAAATTAATTAAATATTTAATTTTTTAATAAATATATTTATTCAATTATATTGATTTTTTTATTAAATAAATTCTTTAATTATACTATTAAAATAATTAAGCAAAATTTATACCTAATTAATTAAATATATATTGTTAATATAAATTTTAGATACCATCATTAAAAATTAAATTAGAAGGTTTTTCATGAAAATATTAATTACTGGTGCAAGTGGAATGTTAGGGTATGATTTACAAGAAACCTTGAAAAATCATGAATTAATATTATTTAATTCTAAAACTCTAGATATTACTAATAAACAAATAGTAAATGAAAAAATAGGTAAAATTGAACCTGATATTGTTATAAATGCTGCAGCTTATACTAATGTTGATGCATGTGAGAAAAATTATGATGATGCTTATAAAGTGAATGCTTTAGGTCCTAAAAATTTAGCTAAAGTTTGTAAAGAATTAGATATTCCTCTTGTACATATTAGTACCGATTATGTTTTTAATGGCGAAAAAAATACTCCACTTAAAGAAGAAGATGAAATTGGTCCAAAAACCGCTTATGGTAAAACTAAATTAGAAGGTGAAATATTTATCCAAGAAACATGTAATAAATATTTTATAATTAGAACTGCTTGGTTATATGGCTGTAATGGAAATAATTTTGTCAAAACAATGTTGGAACTAGCAAAAAATAATAATGAAATAAATGTGGTAAATGATCAGGTGGGATCACCTACATATACTTTTGATTTAGCTATAGCTATTTCAAAAATAATTGAAACAGACGATTATGGAATTTATCATCTTACAAATTCGGGTAGTTGTTCTTGGTATGAATTTTCAAAAGAAATTTTTAAATTATCAAATATAAACATTAAAGTAAATCCTGTTTCAACAGAAGAATTTCCAAGACCTGCTCCAAGACCAAAATATTCAGTTTTAAGTGATGAAAAATGGATTAATAAAGGTTTTAAACCGTTAAGAAATTATAAAGAAGCTTTAAAAGATTATTTATCAAAATGCTAAAATAAAAATTTTTTAAAAAAAGTGAAAACAATGAAATTAAATGATAAAGATTATTGGAATAATAGATTTGAAACTGATTGGGAAAGTGCTCATGGTCCAGAACAATCTTTACTCCATTATACAATATTAATTGATAAATTACCTGAATGGTTAAAGAAGAAAATTCAAAAAAACAATTATTCTATCTGCGATATGGGATGTGGAATGGGTGAAGGAACTCAAAAATTGCATGAAAGTTTTCCTAACTCTGAAGTTATAGGAGTTGACCATGCACCTGCAGCAATTGAAAAAGCCACTAAAAATTATAATGGAAAAAATATTTCTTTTTTATGTGAGGATATTTTTAAGATTAAAAGAAATTTTGATATAATAATCACTTCTCATACTTTAGAACATTTTCATGAACCATTTAATATTGTTAATAAATTAGCTGATAAATGTAAATGTTTAATAATCACGGTTCCATTTCGTGAAGACCCTTTATGGGAGGAACATGTATTTTCATTTGATTATGATTCTTTTCCTATAAATTTTAATAATCAAAAATTATTGTATTATAAAGAGGTTGAACCAACTTTCTTTGAAGCAGGTAATTACTTTTTAAAAGAACAAATAATGGTTATTTATGGGAATAAAGATTATTTTAAAGATATTTCACTTTTTGAATTAAATAATTCTAATTATGATGAAAAATGTTATATTAATAGAAAATTTGATGATGAAATCAATTCTAAAAATCAACTTATTGCTGATTTAAATGAAGAATTAAAATTAAAAAATAATGAAATAAATTTATTAAATCAAAAAATTGACCAATTTAAAGATAGGAAATCGGTTAAATTTGCGGATAAATTAAATAAAATAGTAAATAAGAGAGATTAATATGAAAGGAATAGTATTGGCTGGAGGTTCAGGAACTCGTCTGTATCCTATAACAAAAGCAGTTTCTAAGCAATTATTACCATTATATGATAAACCAATGATTTATTATCCAATATCTGTTTTAATGTTAGCAGGAATTAAAGAAATTTTAATTATATCAACACCAAGAGACCTTCCGATGTATAAAGATTTATTAGGTGATGGTTCTGATTTAGGAATTTCATTTGTATATGAAGAACAATATGAGCCTAAAGGTTTGGCAGAAGCTTTCATAATAGGAGAAGATTTTATAGGTGATGATAATGTTTGTCTAATTTTAGGGGATAATGTATTTTATGGACATAGATTAACTGAAATATTAGAAAAAGCAACTAAATTAGATAATGGGGCCATAATATTTGGTTATTATACTAATAATCCTGAAGCGTTTGGTGTTGTGGAATTTGATGATGAAGGTAATGTAATATCTATTGAAGAAAAACCTGAAAAACCTAAGTCAAATTATATTGTTCCTGGTCTTTATTTCTATGATAATAATGTTATAGAAATTGCTAAAAAGATTAAACCATCTGATAGGGGTGAAGTTGAAATTACATCAATTAATGAAGTTTATTTAAACAAAAACAAGCTTAAAGTAGAATTACTTGGTAGGGGAATGGCTTGGTTGGATACAGGTACTCATGTTGGTTTACTTGAAGCAGGAAATTTTATTGAAACAGTTCAAAAAAGACAAAGTCTTTATATTGCTTGTTTAGAAGAAATTGCTTTTAATAAAGGGTATATATCAGAAAAAAAACTTTTAGAATTAGCAGAACCATTAAAAAAGACAGATTATGGTCAATATTTAATTAAATTAGCTAAAAAATCACATTAAATAATATATTAAGGTAAAGATAAAATGGGAAAATTCAAAATAATAAAAACAAAAATAGAAGATGTATTTACAGTAGAACCTACAGTTTTTGGGGATGAACGTGGATATTTCATGGAAACTTATAATGAAAATGATTTTAAGGAACAAGGAATTGATTTAACATTCGTACAAGATAATCAATCAAAATCAACAAAAGGAGTGTTAAGAGGACTTCATTTTCAATATAATCACCCTCAAGGGAAATTAGTTAGAGTAATTAAAGGCGAAGTTTTTGATGTGGCGGTTGATTTAAGAAAAAAATCAAAAACATATGGTAAATGGGTTGGTGAAATATTAACTGAAGAAAACAAAAAACAATTATTTATACCTAAAGGATTTGCACATGGATTTCTTGTATTATCTGATGAAGCTGAATTTGTTTATAAATGTACAGAATTTTATGATCCTGATGATGAAGGAGGTATTCTGTGGAATGATCCAGAAATAGATATAAAATGGCCATTAGATGGTATAGATGAAGAGGATTTAATTTTTTCAGAAAAAGATTATAATTGGAAATTAATGAAAGATACAAAAACAAATTTTTAAAGGGATTTATATGTCTAAAATTTTAATTACAGGTGGAGCAGGTTTTATTGGAAGCAATTTTATTAGATATATGATGAAAAAATATCCAGATTATGAATTTATCAATTTAGATGCTTTGACTTATTGTGGAAACCTTGAGAACTTAGAGGGTATTGATCAAAGTAAAAATTATGAATTTGTAAAAGGAAACATTGCAGATAAAATATTAGTTGATAATTTAATGAAAGATGTAGATTATGTGGTTAATTTTGCAGCTGAAAGTCATGTAGATAGAAGTATAAAAGATCCTGAAATATTCATCAAATCTAATATTTTAGGAACACAAAATTTGTTAAATGCTGCAAAAAAATATAATATAAAAAAATTTTTACAAGTTTCTACAGATGAAGTTTATGGAAGTTTAGGTAAAACTGGATATTTCACTGAAGAAACACCACTTCAACCTAATAGTCCTTATTCTGCTACAAAAGCTGGAGCAGATTTAATGGTAAGAGCTTATTATAATACTTTTAACTTACCTGTAAATATCACTAGATGTTCTAATAATTATGGTCCTTACCAATTTCCAGAAAAATTAATACCTTTAATGATATCCAATGCAATGGAAGGTAAATCCTTGCCTGTTTATGGGGATGGAAAAAATATTCGTGATTGGTTGTATGTTTATGATCATTGTACTGCTATAGATTTAGTCCTTCATAAAGGTAAAATTGGTGAAGTTTATAATATTGGTGGACACAATGAAAAACAAAATTTAGAAATAGTAAAATTGATTTTATCTACATTAAATAAAGATGAATCTTTGATTAAATTTGTGGATGATAGATTAGGTCACGATAGACGTTATGCTATAGATTCTAATAAAATTAGAAAAGAATTAGGTTGGAAATCTAAATATACTTTTGAAACTGGTATTATTGAAACAATTAATTGGTATATTAACAATCAAAAGTGGATGGATAAAGTAAAAAGCGGAGAATACCAAGATTATTATAGAAAAATGTATGAAAATTAAGTATTTTTATATATAAGTGATTTTATGAGTTATAAGATAAGTGTTATAGTTCCTGTTTATAATGTGGAAAAGTATATTAAGGAATGTTTGGATTCATTAGTGAATCAATCTTTAGGAATAGAGAATATAGAGGTTATAATTGTTAATGATTGCACTCCGGATAACAGTATGGATATTGTAAGAGAATATGCTGAAAAATACCCTTCCATAAAAATATTTGAACAGAAAGCTAATCAAGGACCAGGTGCTGCTCGTAATTTGGGTTTGATGCATGTTACTTCGGATTATGTTACTTTTTTAGATAGTGATGATTATATTTCTGAAAATACTTATGAAAATTGTCTTAATAAGTTTAATGATGATGTTGATTTAGTTATATATAAATATGTATTGTTTGATTCAGAGGGTGAAATTGATTCTATGGATATTCATCAGGAAATTTATAAAGAAGATAGAATTATAACAGATTTAAATGAAGTTCCAGAAGTTATATTCGCTACTTCTGCGTGTAATAAAGTTTATCCTAAGAAATTTTTTTCATATTTAAATTTTCCATCAATGTTATATGAAGATAATATTGTTGCAGCTAATGTATTAATTAATTCAAAAAAGGTTATTATTATAACCGATTCAATTTATTATTATAG
>JAEZRD010000017.1 GCA_023440975.1 Methanobacteriota archaeon
CCCCCAATTCAGATTACACTATAAAATCCATGAAAACATTAAAAGACCAATACCAATTCACAGTAACACATAATAATGAAATAAAAAATTTCAAAACCACTCTAATTGGAACATATAATTTATACAATTGCCTAGCAGTTATAAGCTTAGCAAAAGAATTAGGATTAACTTACGAAACAATAAAAAATAAAATAGCTAATTTTACATATAAACTCGGAAGAATGGAAAAAAATAACCATTAACGAGAAGGAAATCCTTCTTGTTTTAAGTAAAAACCCAATAGGATTAACTGAATCATTAACAACATTTAGCATAAACCCTAATGAAAAATCAATAATGTTTATATTAAATGATTACCCTGCAGATGGTGAGGATATCTCATGGATTTGGGATGCTAACTTCGAAAAAATATTACAAATACCTAATATATCAAACTTTTACTGTGCCGGGACAAGAGCAGAAGATGCCGCGGTAAGATTAAAATATACAGGTTTCCCTCTTTCAAAAATAAAAATCTATCAAAGCAAAGACAGATTCGACATTGAAAATCCAATAAATCACATATTAAAAGAAGAGAAAAAACCTTACATCATTGGTACATTTACTGGAATGCCTGAAGCTAGAAGAATATTAATGAAAAAACAAGCAAGAACTCTAAAATAAAAACAAAATAATTAGTTGATGATTCGAATGGAATTAAATATAGTAAACATGTACCCGAAATACTAAATATGTATGGAGACATAGGCAACCTCATTTCCATCACTAAAAGATGCCAATGGAGAGGAATAAAAGTCAATCAAATAATCTCAACATTAGGAACCGATTTAACAATGAAAGATGATGAAATTGACATGATAATAATCGGAGGTGGATCTGATAATCAACAAACAATAGTCTCACAACACTTAATTGAAAAAAGAAAAAAATTTGAAAACTTCATAGAGAACAATGGAGTAATCTTAGCAATTTGTGGAAGCTACCAAATGTTAGGTAACGATTATTACGATGCAAATGGCAAAAACATTCCCTGTTTAGAATTATTAGACATAAAAACAGAATCTAAACCTGACAGATTTATTGGAAACATACTAATTGAAAACAATCTAAACTTAACACCTAAAATTGTTGTTGGATTTGAAAATCATGGCGGAAGAACCTACCATAACTACAAAACTTTTGGAACAGTAAAAGTAGGTCATGGAAATAATGGAATTGACCATGGAGAAGGAATAATATATAAAAACCTAATTGGAAGCTACTTACACGGCCCATTATTACCTAAAAATCCTCACATTGCTGATTATTTAATCCTTCAAGCATTAAAAAACAAGTATGAAATTGAATCATTACCACAATTAAATGATCAAATAGAAATTAAAGCAAAAACCTCAATTGCAAAAAAATTATCCCAAATTAAAAAAGATCAAGAAGTATTTAAATATTGGAAATATAAAAAGCAAATTAAAGATTTAAGAGAATGGAAAAAACAATAAAAAAAAAAAGAGTAAATTTTATTAAATTATTAAGTTAATATATAATTTTGATTATAAAAAAAAAGGAAACTATCATACTTATGAATCATGTTGAAAAATTATTATGGTGGCTAATTACAGCTAAAAGAGGAGGTATTAATAGAGCTAGAATAATCGAAGAGCTCCACAACCAACCTTATAATGCAAACCAATTAGCAACCGAATTAAATCTTGATTATAAAACAATTCAGCATCACCTTAAAATTTTACATGAAAATAATATAATTTACACTTTAGATGATAGTTATGGTAAACTCTATTTCTTAACTGATAAAATGGAAGAAAATTATCCAGTTTTTGAAGAGATTATTTCAAAAATCAAAAAGAAATAAAAATTAAATTTAATGGAAGGTAAAGAAAAAATGGATGTAAACAGTATAATATTAGCCAATCATGTTATAATATGCATTACAATAATTATTGGATTAATTAATATAATCATTTTAGGAAAATTAGTTAAATTTTATAAAGAAACTTATGAGGAAATTGAATCAAAATTCACAATAGGACTCTTATACTTTTCAAGAATACTATTAATCGGTAATATTCTAGTATTATTAGCTTTAGTATGCTCCTTAATCGGACAAATCGAAATAGATGAAATAGGCGGTACTATAGTATACCTAGCACTCTTGGTAATTAGTCTTAGTGAGTTAGTTGCTTTTAACATCTTAAAGAGAATAACTTTAGAATAAAAGGATAATGGAATATTTTACAAATTTAATGAATTCTAACTATTCCATTAACTTTATCAAAATCTGAATCAAAACTTACAATTTTATTTATATTCTTTTTTTCCATTGTTTTTAGTATAGTGCAATCAGAATAATTTATCGAACCATCATATTTTAAATAAATATCCATAGCTTCTTGATAATCTTGTTTATTTAAATATTCAATTTCAAAAGTTTCATTGATTAAATTGAATATTAATTTTCCCTTTTTACCTCCAAATTTTGTAAGACTAT
The DNA here is from genome assembly GCA_023440975.1 of Methanobacteriota archaeon. GTDB lineage: Archaea > Methanobacteriota > Methanobacteria > Methanobacteriales > Methanobacteriaceae > Methanobrevibacter_A. Next base: position 2,504 of record JAEZRD010000017.1, read on the forward strand.
TTAAAACTTCACTTAATACTGTGTTATTAATAATCTTTTTTTCAGTTAATTCCTGATTTAAATCATTTGTTCTAGGATGTTTTTTATCTGTGCTTATTAATAATGCTATTAAATAGCTAGAATCTATAAATAACATTTTTATTATAATTCTCCTCGTTGAGATTTCTTTTTAAGTTCAACTGCATCTGTTTCATAAGGCAATGAAATTAATCCAGATAAGTCATCTAATGTTTTTTCTTTCTTTACTTTAATTTTTATATCCCCATTAGAATCTATACCCCAATCTAATTTGTCATTTTGTTTTAAATCTATTTTTTTCCTAATATCTGAAGGAACTACTGTTTGAAATCCTTTATATATTCTTGTTGTTGTCACTAATTATCCTCCTAAATTTTTAGATATCTTGGTTATTTTAGTAATTTAAAAAATCAGGTATATAAATATATCTGATATAATAAAAATCTGAGAAAAAAATTTTTAAAAAAACATAACTTATTTAACATTAAAAAGGCATATATTTTAGTAATTAAAGAATTTAAAGTGGATTTTATAAATGAATGCTTGGATATACCTTATAATTGCAGGAATCTTTGAAATGTTATGGGTTGTAACCCTCAAATTATCTGAAGGTTTCACAAAAATAGTTCCCATAATATTAACAGTAATATTCATGTTATTTAGCCTAGTTTTCTTATCCTTATCATTTAATTCAATACCAATGGGAACAGCTTATGCTTGTTGGACTGCAATAGGTGCAGTGAGCATAATAATCGTTGGAATACTATTTTTCGGAGAATCAGCAACAGTCCTAAGATTATTCTTCCTAACACTAGTTATAGCAGGCATAATAGGATTAAAAGTAACTTCAGGATAAAAAAAATAATTATTAATATAATAAATTCAATAGAACACATAAATGCTAATTTTATCCCATAAAATGTGATATAAATATGGGTATTGCTTGTTTTCTGATAGCTTTTTTAGGATCACCAGTTATTGTCTCTAAACCATTATGTTCAACTGTTTGAAAACTCATTAACTAATAATTTTAGATTCCTTAATTATAAATTTTTATATTTATAAGTAATTCTATTATTTAATTTAGATATAATAAAATATTTAAAGGTTAATATTTAATTTTTTTAAGTTACAACAATTTTTTTGAGTTTTAAAATAACACTAAGCAACTTATCATGAATTATAAATTAATTAAATACTCCTAGAACCAGATAATGCATACTTAACTAAAATCAATACAATAATTATAATCATCATTAAAATATCATTTTTTCACAAGCCCCAAAAAAAACAGTCCTAAAAGATTTCCTTATTAACCTTATTTAAAAAATTAAAAGTAACTTCCAAATCAAAAAAAAAAAGTAAAAAAAAGTAAAAAAAAGTAAAAAATTAATAAAATTTTAGTTTGGAGCATCCTTAGATGCCCATCTAACAGTCATTTCAGTAAATGGTTGTGCAAGAACATTCCAAATCAACATTA
>JAEZRD010000003.1 GCA_023440975.1 Methanobacteriota archaeon
AAGTTGAAAATTTTTTTAAGATATTTTTTTACTTTATTATCATCTTTATTTTCATTGTTACAATTAGGACATGTGTTTTTTGTTTTGTTTGGAATAAGAATCAATCCTCATATTAAAAGATTAAGGAGAAAATTTAATTTTTTCCTTTAATTTTTCCATAAATTTAAAATCTTCAGTTTCAAATAGAGGATTATTGGAGAATCCGCAATTAGGACATATTAAATAGTTACAATTACATTCTTTACATCCTTGAGTTTGTTGACATGCTTTTTTTGCTTCTTCTTCTGTAAATTCATATCCACATAATCGGCATTGCATATATTTTTTCCTCCATTATTCTTTTTGTTTTCTTTCTTTTTTATCATTATTATCTTTTTGTTTTTGAGCATTTTGGAGTTGTTTAACCCCAAAGATTCCACTTCTACTTAACATTGACTATTCACCTCCCTATTATTTTTTTTAAAATTAAAAGATTAAGGATAAATTTTTTTTTATCCTAATCCTAATAACATTCCACCTTGGAATATTATAAATGCTACAATGTAAGCAATTCCACAACTCATTCCAGTAGATACTAAAGGCCATTTCCATCCATTAGTTTCACGTTTTATAGTTGCGAATGTTGCAAAACAAGGCATGTATAATAATACAAATGTCATGAATGAATATGCACTTAATGGTGTGAATATTCCAGCTATAGCACTGTTTAATGCGACACCAGTTTCTGCTACTCCAAAGAGTGAGCTGAATGTAGATACAACTACTTCTTTAGCTAATACTCCAAAAAGTACAGCAACTGAAGGTTGCCAAGATCCCCAACCTAATGGGGCGAATATTGGTGCTATGAATGTTCCTATTTGTCCAGTTAAACTTGCTTGTGTACCGTAATCTACACCTACAGGGAGACTACTTAAAATCCATACAATAACAGATAATGCAAATATTATTGTTCCTGCTTTTTTAAGGAAGATAACTCCACGTTCCCATGTGTGTATGAGTACACCTTTTAATGTTGGTATTTTGTATGTAGGTAATTCCATAACAAATGGGCTGGATAATCCTTTAAATATGGTTTTTTTAAATATTAATGCTACTATTATGGCTATAATTATGCCTAATAAATATAGTGAGAAAGTTACTTCTCCTTGGTATGCTGCAAAGAATACTGCAGTAAATAATGCATATACTGGTAATCTTGCACTACAACTCATAAATGGTGTTATAAGCATTGTAGTTATTCTATCTCTATCATTATCTAATGTACGTGTTGCCATTACACCAGGTACACAGCATCCAAATCCAAGTACCATTGGAATGAAGGATTTACCATGTAATCCAGTTAGTTTGTGCATAATTTTATCCATAACAAAAGCTGCACGGGCTAAGTATCCTGAATCTTCTAATATGCTTAATGCAAAAAACAGTAAGAATATAATTGGTAAGAAAGTAAGTACTCCACCTACTCCTCCTATTATACCATTTACAAGGAAACTTGTTAGGAATCCTGATCCTAATGTTGCAGTAATTGCATCACCAAGCATTCCGAATCCTGTGTCAATTAAATCTTGTAATGGTGTTCCTATTGTGAATGTAAATTGGAATACAAGATACATTATGATTAAGAATATAGGTAATCCTAAAATACGGTTGGTTATTATGTTATCTATTTTATCTGATGTGGTTGGTTTTTCAATTTTTGGTTTATCAACAGCTTCTTTTATGAGTCCGTCGATAAATCCGTAACGAGCGTTAGCTATTATTTCTTCTGAATTCTCATTGAAAATGTCACGTAAATGTTTTTTCACTTTTTTAGATTTTCCAAGTATTTGTGTTGCATAATTGGAGTTTTGAACTTTTTCGGTTATGACTTCATCGTTTTCGAGTAATTTCATTGCTGTCCATGAGCTTGGAACATCTAATAGTTTTGAATCTATTTCTACTTGATTAGATATTTCTTTTACATGTTCTTTTAGCTCGTATCCGTAGACTAATTTTTTACTTGAGTCTATTGGATTTTGTTTTGCTTTTATAATTTCATCGATTAAGTTGTTTACACCAGTACCATTATTTGCTTCTATTTCTACAACTGGTACTCCTAAAAGTTCGGATACTTTTTTGGCATCTATTTCGTATCCTTGTTTACGTGCAAGTTTATTCATGTTTAGTGCTATTATGAGATTTGATTTGAGTTCCATTAATTGTACTGTTAAGTACATGTTTCTCTCAAAATTAGCTGCATCTATAATGTTTACAATTACATCGTTTTCTTTATCAAAGATGTAGTCAATTGATACTTGTTCTTCAATTGTTTTTGCACTTAAGTTATAATTTCCTGGAAGGTCAACAATGTTAAATTCATATTCTTTTCCATTGTATGTTACTTGATCTTTTCCTTCCATTTTTTCTACAGTCTTTCCAGGCCAGTTGCCTACATGTTGGTGCATTCCAGTTAAATAGTTAAAAAGGGTGCTTTTTCCAACATTGGGGTTTCCAGCAAGACCTATGTGAACTGTTATCATTTATTATTCTCCGTTTTTATCATCGGCAACTTAAAATTTAATTTTTTTTTTTTTTAAGGTGCTGGTCATTATACATTAAAAATTAGTTTAATTATTTTTTAAGTTATTTTTTTAATTAAGAATTTTGAATAAGGTAATGCTTTTTTTTTTAACTTAAAAATTTTTGCTTTCTTTTTAAAGATATATTGATTCTTTTTATTTATTTTATTTCTACTTTGATGTTTTGAGCTTCTTCTTTTCTAAGGGCTAAATCGTAGCCTTTTACTTTTACTTTTATTGGGTCTCCAAGTGGTGCTACTTTTAAGAATTTGATTTCGGCATCTTTCACGAATCCCATGCTCATTAAATGTCTTTTTAGATTTCTATGGGCTTCTTCATTTAATTTTCCAGATTCATCATTGGAATAGTTATTTGGGTTGTTGTATGAGACTATTTTTCCATATTCGCCTTTTTGAAGTTCATTTAATCTTTTTATTTGGCCTTTTCTTTTTTGGGGCATTTTGTTTTTTCACCTCTTTTTTTTTAATTATTTTTTTAGAAATTTAGGTGTGCCTAAATTTTCTATTTTGTTCTTATGTTTTTATTCTTATATAAATGTTTAGGTGTGCCTAAATCTTTTTTTATTCCAATAAAATGTTCGAAATGATTAAAACAAAAACATAAAATTATAAATAAAACATGGGAGTTATTATATCTACGGGACAAAATAATCTTAAAGGGATTTATAATAAAAAAATAATGAACTTTTAGAAATAAAATACTTTAATCAAAAAAATAATAAACATTTTTTTTCCTCAATCGTTTATTTCTAAATTTATATTGTGAAAAAAAACTTTTTATATAAAAAAATATAGAATGTGAGGATTTTAAAATGAATAAAAAAATAATGATACTATTATTATTTCTAGTTTTCCTTGTTGCTATTTTAGCTATCCCTATGGCATTTGCAGCAGATACAAATGGAACTGCAACCACAGATTCAGCTACAATATCAGATTCTGCAGTATCAAGCAGTTTAAATACAGCAACTGTTTTATCTGATAATAGTAGTTCTGACAATGGTACAACACCACCAGAGATACCAAATGGTACTACACCTAATGGTACTCCTCCGGATATGCCTAATGGTACTACACCTAATGGTACTCCTCTGGATATGCCTAATGGTACTACACCAAACGGTACAATGCCTAATGGTACAGTTCCTAATGTAACCATTACTGCAACAACTGTTTTAACTGGAAATAATTTTACAGAAACTTATGGTGCTGGTGAAAATTTCACTGTAACCTTAATTAGTACTAATGGTACTACAATAATGGGACAACATATTTCAATGAACCTTACTCGTGTTAGTAGTGGTGCAAGTAAAGTATATTATGCTACAACGGATACTGAAGGTATAGCTTCTCTACAAATCAATTTAGCACCTGGATATTATACAGCAACATCAACTTATGCTGGAAATGATACATTAAATTACACATCAAGTAGTTGTTTTAACACTATAATCGTTTATAATGCAACAACTAACACTACTTCAACAGTTATGATTGTACAACCATTTACTGAAGTATATGGTGCAGGTGAAAACTTCACTGCAACATTAAAAGACTCTAATGGAAACTTACTCGTAGGTCAACATGTATACCTGAATTTAACTCGTGTTAGTAGCGGTGCAAGTAAAATGTATTATGCTACAACTGATACAGATGGAAATGCATTACTACAAATCAATTTAGGTGTAGGATCTTATACTGTAACAGCAAGTTATGCTGGAAACGATAACTACTCAAGCAGCACAGCATCAACAACAATTACAGTAACAAGTAATGGTACAAGTCCAACAAATACTACTAATACTACTAATACTAGTAATCAAACTAGTGGTAGATTAGTTGTAAATGGTGTATCTGAATCAGCATCTGGTTCATACTCTACAAGTACATCTGATTTAAATGCAGTTTGGGTATATAATGGTGGAACACTTGTATTAAGTAATTCTACTGTTACTAAAACTGGTGATGTTTCAAGTTCTAATTCAAAAAATTCTGATTTTTATGGAACTAATGCAGCAGTATTAGTAAATCAAAAGAGTACACTATATATTTCAGATACTTCTATTGTAACTAATGCTACTGGTGCAAATGCAATATTTGTAACTAATAATGCTACTTCAAACTCTGGAGCTACTGCTTATGTAACTAATGTTAATATTAACACTTATAAAGATAAATCTCGTGGTTTAGATGCAACTTTCGGTGGAACTATAATTGCAAATAATGTTACAATTAACACTCGTGGTGGTAGTTGTGCTGCACTTGCAACTGATCGTGGTGAAGGTACTGTAACTGCAACTAATTGTGTATTAAACACAGGTGTTGGACAAACTAGTGGTCATGGTTCTCCATGTATTTACTCTACAGGAAATATAACTGCTATTAATTGTACTGGTACATCTTATGTTTCACAAATAGGTTGTATTGAAGGTAAAAATAGTATTACATTAACTGGTTGTAACTTAACTGCTTATGGTTTAGGTAACAGACAAAGTAATAATGCATATGTTGATTTAGGAGGATTCTTCATTTATCAAAGTATGAGTGGAGATGCTGAAAGTGGAACTGCAAAGTTAACTGCAACAAATTCCATATTAACTATTGCATCTGATTCAAGTGTTTATAGTACTTGTCCAATGTTCCATGTAACTAACACTGCATCTGTCATTAGTTTAGATAATTGTACCTTAAATTATGGTAGTAATATTCTATTAAATGTAAGTGGTCAAGATCAATGGGGAACTGTTGGTTCTAATGGTGGTAATTTAACATTTAAAGTTTCAGATATGAGTTTAACTGGAAATATTTATATTGATACTGAAAGTTCACTTGTATACACTTTAACTTCAAGTACCTATAATGGTGCTATTAATCCATCAAGTTCCTATGGAACTACTAAACTTACTATTAGTTCAGGATCTACTTGGAATTTAACTGGAAACAGTCATGTTACTAGTTTAACTAATCTTGGAACAATTAATTATGGTACTTACACTTTATATGTTAATGGAGTAGCTTATACTTCTTCTAACCCATATAGTGCATAAGAAAACCATATTTAAATAATTTTTTTAATTTATGAGGGGAAGACTTATAATCTTCACCTCTTCTTTTTTTTATACTTCTTTTTCATTAATTAATAATTGTTTATAAATAACCAATTTTTTTATATACTTAAAATATAAAATAAAATTATCAAAAGATTTTAAGGGGAACAGTTGTAAGATGATTAGTAGTAAATTATATAATAGATTAAATGGGTTAATAGCTGCAGATCCCGGTATAACTAGTGATATGCATAGGATTGAAGAGCTTGTTTCTCTTGTTTTTTTGAAGATATCTAGTTTGAGAGAGCAGAAATTAGCATCTACAATTGAGGGTTTTGAATCTATTGTGCCTAAAGAATTACGATGGTCTACTTGGGCTATACCTGCTGAGGGGGAGAAGCTTTTAACTGGTCCTGAGTTAATAGATTATGTTAATAATGTTTTCATTCCAGGTATGGTGAATTTAGATGCAAATGAGGATGAACCTGATAAATTAATTTATAAAACTATTTTTACTGGTGTTAAAAATCATATGATTGATGGTTATTTGATGAGAGAGGTTATTAATGGTCTTGAAGAGCATATTGGGGTTATTAATATTGATCAAGTGGATTTAGGTAATACTTATGAGAAGAAATTAGAAAATTTATTATCAATAGGTAGTGCTGGTCAATTTTACACTCCACCTCCTTTAACTAATTTAATATGTGAATTGATAGATCCTCAGTTAAATGAGGTAGTTGCAGATTTTGCTTGTGGTACTGGGGGATTTTTATCTTCTTCCTTAAGATATCGTCAAGTTCATGCAAAAGATTATGAAACTTTTTTAAATAGTGAGCCGAATAATTTGATTTATGGTTTAGATAAGTCTCCTTTAGCTTATATGATAACTGTGTCTACTATTTTTTTTACATGATATTAGTAGTCCTGAAATATATGTGAGTAATGCTTTTAATAAAGAATTAATTAGTTATGATGAAGAGGATAAGTTTGATGTTATTTTAATGGATCCTCCTTATGGTGGTAGGGAGCATAAAGGTGTAGGGCATTATTTCCCAGAAAATTTGCGTAGTAATGCAACTTCTGATATGTTTCTTGTTCTTATGATGTATAGGATGAAGAAGGGAGGTCGTGGAGCTATAATATTATCTGATAGTTTCCTTTTTAGTAATGATAATCGTAAGTGGAATATTAAACATAAATTGTTTTCTGAGTTTAATGTTCATACTATTATACGTTTACCTCCTAGTGTTTTTGCTCCTTATTCTAATATTAAAACTAATATATTATTCTTTGAGAATACTTATCCTACTCGTGAAACATGGTTTTACCGGGTGGATATGCCTAAGGGTTATAATAGGTTCACTAAA
>JAEZRD010000016.1 GCA_023440975.1 Methanobacteriota archaeon
ATATAAAGTATTCTTTTTGAAATTAAAGAATATTAATAAAAAAAATTACACGAAGTGCAATTTCAAATGAAAATAAAAAAAAATTAAAAAAAAGTAGGGTTTCTACAAAGCCTTTTTTTTTTAAAAATTTTATAATTGCACACTATTTTTATTTTTAACTTCTATTTTAAATACTAAAACTTTAATAATCTAAAAAACATAAATTTATTTATATAATATTTTTAAATTAATTATTCTTTTTTTCTAATAAAAAAAAATTTCTCGTTTAAAAAGATATAGAGGGAAACTAATCATGGATATAGAGGACATTGAGGAAGTATATAAACCTACAGTAGATGAAGAAAACGAACATTATCAAGTAATCGATACTTTAAATGTGGAACCTGGAAGATTAATGGCATTATGTGATGGAATCTTCGGAATGGTAATGACTCTTTTAATATTCGGTATAGAAGTACCAACAGTAAATTTCTCAAATTATCTTGCATTTAACTCATTCCTCACAGCACTCTTACCTACAATTGGAAGATATGCAGTATGTTTCATACTAGTTGGAACATTCTGGTTATACCATCACGAATACATGAAAGTTAATAAATTAACAGTACCATTTGTATGGTTAAACCTAATATACTTATTATTAATAGCTTTTATCCCATTCAGTACAATGGTTATGGAGAAATATGCATTATTCTTAGAAGCAGATTTACTTTTCAATGTAAACATATTATTAATCTTATTTGTATTGACTTTAATGTTTTATTATGCCGATTCAACTGGAATACTTGAAGAAAATATTATGAAAGGTAAAAAACATGCTTATCACACTTTTCTTATAATATTAGGCATTACAATTGTTGTTGCTTTACTTAATTTCAGCATCCCTGGTCATTATATTTATTTATACATTTTAATACCTATCATATCTAGTATTCGGGATATTAAATTCAGAAGAAAATTATCCAAAAAGATATAAAAAACATAAAATTCACTATTTTTTTATCATTTTTATTCTTAAATTATACTTTATAAAAAATGAAATTTTACTAAATTTATTACTTATATTTTATAAAATAATAAAAATCTAAATTTTTAGGTCTTGTAGGAATAAGTTTTAAGTTTTTTTATTTTTTAGGTCTTGTAAACATAACTTTTATAATGAATAAAATACAAAAAACATAATCAACTAAAAAAATAATTGGGTATTTCTATGATTAAAAGAGATTTATATTTAAATAAAATTTTACCATTAATAGATTTAGATTTAATTAAAGTTATAACCGGTATACGAAGAAGCGGTAAATCTGTAATGCTAACATTTATAATGGAAGAACTAAAAAATAGAGGAGTTAAAGATTCAGATATCATATACATAAACTTCGAATCAGAACAATACCAAAACATCACAAACAAAGAAGAATTAAACAACTTAATCCTTAACTTAACTAAAGAAAAAACAAACAGACAATACCTATTTTTCGATGAAATTCAAAAAGTTTCAAGTTGGGAAATAAGTATTAATGGTTTCATGGTAGACTTAAATTGTGATATTTACATAACTGGATCCAACAGTAATCTACTAAGTGGAGAATTAGCAACATACTTAACTGGTAGATACATGGAAATAAAAATATACCCATTCTCATTTAAAGAAATATTACAATTATACAATGAAGAAAAAACAGAAACTTATAATGAAAAAGAATTATTTCAAGATTACATAAATTATGGAGGAATGCCAGTAATATTTGAAATGAATCAAAATTATAAACTAAAATATTTAGAAGACCTATTAAATTCAATATTATATAAAGACATAATGAATAGGTATAAAATAAATAATCCAGATTTACTAGACAGACTACTTAGATTCATCATAAAAAATGTAGGACACACATTCTCAGCAAATAGTATAAGCAAATACTTCAAAAATGAAGGAAGAGAAGTTCTCCCAAAAACAATTTATAATTATTTAATCTATTGTGAGAATGCCTGTTTAATCCATAAAGTATATCGAGAAGATTTAATTGGTAAAAAAATTTTAAAATTTAATGAAAAATTTTACATAACCGATCAAGGATTTAGACAATCATTAAACATGAATAATGCCAAGGATATTAGTCAAATATTAGAAAACATAGTTTATATGGAAATGTTACGCAGAGGATACAAAATAACAATAGGAAAAGTGCATGATAAAGAAATAGATTTCATTTGCAGAAAAAATGATGAAAAAATTTATATTCAAGTATCCTACCTTCTAGCTACCAAACAAATAAGAAATAGGGAATTTGGAGAATTATTAAAAATAAATGACAATTATCCTAAAATAGTAATAAGTATGGATGAATTCGATTTCTCACAAGAAGGAATTAAACATTATAATATCATAAATTTTCTAAAAAATTAAATTAAAGGAGTAAAAATAGTCTTATGGAAGCAGATACTCACAGAATTGAATCATTTATAGATGCAGTAATAGCAATTGTAATCACTATACTGGTCTTAAGTTTACCGCAACCAGCCACACCAACTTTAAATGGATTATGGGATTTAAGAATAGATTTCTTAGCATACTTGTTAAGTTTTATAATTTGTTATATTATTTGGAGAAATTATCATAATCTCTTAACTATTATAGATAAAGTAAACGATCAAGTTTTACTATATCTTGGAATTTACATGTTTGGATTAACATTAATGCCTTATTTCACAATATTCTTAGCTAAAAATTTTTATTCCTTACTAGCTCAAGTAGTATATGGTTTAGTTTTCACATACTCTGAAATATCTCATGTATGGGTTTGTAAATCTTTAGCAAAGATAGAAGACAATCCAAAAATAGATGAAATAATTGATACTCCTCAAACAATCTTAAGGTTTATTATTTATGCTTTAGGATATATTGTAGCATTCTTAGGTTATCCTCCAGGAATGACAATATCTTGTTTGATGATATTAGTAACATGGTTTATACCATTTAATAAATTACCTTATCCATTTTGTGGAGAAAAGTATAGGATTAAAAAATAATAATGGATGTGAATTAGAATTAATTTCAACAAAAAAATTATAATCTTAATACTTTTAATCTCAATATCTTACTCATTAATGACTGTTTCAGCAGCAGACACTAATCAAACAGGATCATTTGATAATTTAAATACTACATTAAATGAGGATAATTATCAAATAAACTTAACAGGTAATTACACTTATTATCCTACTACTGATAATGATTTACATGATGGTTTATTCGTTAGTGGGAATCATATAATTGATGGAAATAATTATAGTATAAATGCTAATAACTCAGCTAGTATTTTAAAGATTGGAGTAAACAATAATGGTTCATTTACACCTTGTAGTGTTGTTTTAAAGAATATAAACTTCATTAATGCTAATAGTACTTATGGTGCTGTGTATGTGGCTCCAGGATCTAGTGCTTATTTTATTAATTGTACTTTTACTAATAATCATGCAATAAGTTATGGGGGTGCAATATTTGCTGAGAATTGTTCTAAAAACTCTTACCATATTACTTTAGATGATTGTAACTTCATAAACAATACTGCAGGGGTTAAAGGTGGAGCAGTTTACACTTTAAACAGTAACATTAAAGTCACAAGATCCAATTTTAATGGTAATTTAGCAGGTGAAGCTGGAGGTGCAATATTCTGCAACCTTGCAGATGCAGAAATTACAGGTTCAAATTTCACAAATAACCAGGCACCAAC
>JAEZRD010000020.1 GCA_023440975.1 Methanobacteriota archaeon
ATTGAATTGTAATCTTCTTCTATTAATTCTTCAATAGTGTGTATATATTTATCTAAGTTTTCTTCTTCTATTGTGGTTTTAACTCTTTCGATAATAAGATTAGTTTTAATACGTTCCATATCTTTAAAGGATGGGACTTTTTGTTGTTTTATTTTTGTTTTTGCAAATTTTTGTATATCTCGGAGTTTGTAGATTTCTTTTCCTGCTACAAATGTAAATGCATATCCTGCGTTTCCTGCTCTTCCTGTTCTTCCTATACGGTGTACGTAGTATTCGTTGTCGTTTGGTACATCATAGTTGAATACTGCTTCTACATTTGGTACATCTATTCCTCTTGCTGCTACATCTGTTGCAACGAGGATTTCGATTTTTCCGTTTCTGAATTTTCCCATTACTCTGTCACGGTGGGATTGTTTCATGTCTCCATGAATTCCATCTACTGAGTATCCTCTAGCTTTTAAATCTCTTACTAAACGGTCTACTCGTCTTTTTGTGTTACAGAATACTAATGATAAGTTTAAGTCATATACATCTAGGAGTCTGCAGATTGTTTCAAGTTTGTTTTTTTCACGGGTTTCAAAGTAGAATTGATCTATTTCTGGTACGGTTAGTTCGTGTTGTGCTACTTTTAAGTGTTTTGGATTGTTTTGGTATTGTTTTGCAAGGTTTTTAATTGCTTTTGGGAATGTTGCACTGAAAAGTAAGGTTTGTCTTTGTTTTGGAACATATCTGAGAATGGTTTCTATATCATCACGGAATCCCATGTCTAACATTTCATCTGCTTCATCGAGTACTACTGTGTCTACACCTGAGAGGTCTAATGTTCCTCTTCTTATGTGATCCATTATTCTTCCAGGGGTTCCTATTATTACATGAACTCCTTTTTTAAGGACTCTTATTTGTCTTCCTATTGGTTGTCCTCCATATACTGGTAGGATGTGGAGTTTGTTCATGAATTGTGAGAGTTTTCCGAATTCTGTTGCTACTTGTATGCTTAATTCACGAGTAGGGCAGATTATTATTGCTTGGGGTGATCTGTCAGGTATGTATATTTTTTCAAGTACTGGTATTCCGAATGCTACGGTTTTTCCTGTTCCTGTTTGTGATTGTCCTGTAACATCTTTTCCTTTTAATGCTTCAGGTATTGTTAGTGCTTGTATTGGACTTGGTTCTTCAAATCCCATCTTTTTTACTGCCTTTTTCAAGTCAGCATTCATTTCAAAATCATCAAAATTGTTTATTGCCATAAATTGTAATCTTCCATAAAGTTGTTTTGTTAAATTTAAATTTTATAAATTAAAAAAATTAGTATTTTTATTAAATATTAATCTATTTTTTATTAAAAAAAATTAAAAATCAGCTTTTTATTAATAAAATTTTATCCTTTAAAATATAATAATAGTATTTTGTTTTATATTGTATTTAAATTAATTGGAGGAATGAAAAATATTTTCATAAAAATTTTTATGGTAAAATGAAAATATTTATTATTAAACTTTCATCTACATTAATTTCTTCTATTCGTACTGTAACATCTAAGTTTTCTTTTTCTAATAATTCATTGGTTATTTGTTCTAGTAATGGAAGATGTTCTGAGTTGTAGTTGTTAATTGGTTTGATTTGTCCTTTTTTTTCTATTCCATATAGGATTATGTATTTGAGTAGTTTGTCTTTTTTTATGCAGTTTTTCACATGTTTTTTTATTGTGTTTGCAAATTTTTTGGGTTTACTGTTTACTGCATCTACTGATTCGAATATTGCGAATTGTTCTTTATCTAATTTTTTATTAGTGAATCCTTTTTGTATTTGTTCATTTAATATTTCATTTATAATATTTTGGAATATTAGTTTTATGTTGTTGTTTTCTAGGTTGTTAATCCAATATGTGCAGTAATATTTTTTAAGTAATAATTTTAGGGTTTCATCTTTACATTCTTTTATTAAGTTTAGTAGGTAGTTGTTAGCACTTATAAAGTCAATATCTAGGTTTAGTTGGTTGTAAAGTTTTAAATTACCGATTTCTACAGGTTGGGACGATTTTTTTTCTCCTACATGGCATAGGTTTAGTTTAGTTTCACCGAATATTGCTTGACTTATTAATATTAGGAAGTCTTTTGATGGTTTTATTCCTGGGTATTTGTCTGATATGAAGGTTAATGTGTATTGGTTGTGTTTTTTTGTGTGTATCCTGTTTTCTATTGTAGTTTTATTTGTGTATATGTAGTTTTTATCTTCTATGTATTTTTTTCCTGTTTCTTTATGTGTGTAATTATCTAATGTTGGGGTGGATGGTATGAGTGTGTTGTAGAATTCTGTGTGTTTGTTTAATTCTTGTGTTTCGTTTATGTAGTATTCGTAGAATTCTTGGAATGTTAGTTCTTTACCGTAAAGGTTTATTTTCTGTATTTCTCCTGTTTCTTGTCCTAGTTGTATTGTTCCGTTACTTTTTATGTTTTCTTCTAGTATCATGTCTTTGATTTGTGTGTTTTCTACGGGTAGTTGTAATGGGTATTTGAAGTCTTCTAGTTTTATTGTTAGTATGATGTCGCTTAGGTTGGACCATTCTACGTTTTCTAGTTGTATTCCCCAGAAGTTTGCATGTCCTTTACTCCATTTACGATTTTTTTCATATGCTGAGAATATTACTCGGTTATTTACTTTTTTGATGATTCCTGCACGAAATATTGTTTGGAAGTTTGTTAAATTTTTTAAATCATTATTGTGGTATAGTATTATGGTATTTTTAAGTATTAGTAAGCATACGTTGTATTTGGATTGTTTGCTTGATGAGTTAAGTGATTCTCTGAATGTGTTTAGAAGATCATCTATATCTCTTAGGTCTACTTGTGGGTAGTCTGTTTTAATGTTGTTTATCCATATTGGTATGGATGTGTTGTTGGGTGTTATGTTTGCAAATGGGATTGATTCTCCCATTATGTGTGAGTCTAGGTTTCGGAGGAAGTCTTTTAATTCATTATCATATTTTATGTTGTATGATTGTGGTGTATCTTCAATATTTTCTTCCATTTTTGCTGGTTTTGTGTAGAGAAGTGCTTTTTCTTCTATTATGTTTGTGTCTTTGTTAAGTAGTGTATTAATCTTAAAATCCTCCCAAAAAAAAGGGGTTGTTTATTTATTTTTTTTTATTGTGCGTATTGGCATTCTTTTTTGAATCTGCAACTTTTACATTTGTTTGCATTTTTGGTGTGCATGAATGGTTTTTCACCTTTTAATAGGCTGTGCATACGGTTTACTGTTTGTGTTATATTGTATTCTACTTTTTCATCAAAGTCTTCTTGGTAGAAGATGTTGCTGGTTCCTCGTTCTCTTAGTGCTCCGATTAGTGGGCGGTCATCTGCATATTCTGATTTGAATGCTAAACAGTATGCTCTTATTTGGTCTATTTGTGATTTGTATGCTCTGTGTCCTGGTTTATCATCTATTATTATGTAGTTTTCTGGTGTCATCCAGATTTCATCTATAAATCCACGGATTCCATACTTTGGACTTACTACAAAGAGTTCTCTTGATATTATTTTCTCTGTTTTGCTTAAATCTAGCATTTCTTCCATTGTTGCTGGTGTTGCGGTTTCTTTGAATTTATCTTCTAATTTTTTATGTTCAGTTGTTCCTTTTGTCATTTGTGGAGTGTCTGGTGCTTCAATTCCTTTTAAATGTTCAAGGTATAGTTGGTATTCACAGTATCCCATTTTATTTAACCAACTAATACTGAAATTGTTATTTCCATCTATAATTCGTAATCCTTTTACGGTTGGGTGTTCTTGGTTAGTATACTCCTTTTTTTGGAAAGTTAATGATTTGTTTTTCATACTATTTTTGTCCTTATAATTATTAACAATATTAGTTTTAGATAATTATATTTATGAAAAACTCACATATAATTTTTTAGTGAGGAGTTAATATGAAGGGGAAAAATAAAAAGGTTTCAATTATAATACTTTTATTAGTATTATCTGGTATGGTACTCGCTGGTTTAGGTGAGGTTGTTGCAAATAGTAATGGTTTAAACCCATTCAGTATTGGGGCTAAATATCAGATGAGTGAATCTAGTGCAAATAGCATACCTAACTCTCTTAGTGGTCAATATGAAAAAAGTGGAATTTGTTATAAAGTAGTTGATGGTGATACTATTTGGGTAACTGGTGTTGGTAAAATCCGTTTTGTTGGAGTTAACACTCCTGAACGTGGTGAACCTGGATACCATGAAGCTAAAGATTATGTTAAAGAGCAATGTCTTGGTAAACCTGTAGGTCTAGATGTTGACGATGCAAAGCATTATGATAAATATAATCGTACATTAGCTGTAGTTTACACTGAAAATGGTACTAACTTGAATCAAGCTTTATTACATGAGAATCTTGCTGAAATAATGTATATTCCACCTAGTGAGTTTAATCCTTATAGTTGGCAATAAAAAAAAGAATATGTGTAAGAATTTGGTTAGAATGGAAGAAAAAGATGATTTAGAATTCAGTTTATTTCAACAATTCTTTCTTGAAGAAAAGAAAGGTGATGAAATAAGACAATATACTATTACTGCAGAAGACATCCTTAATAAATATAATAAAGGTGATTTGAAGGCAGATGATATTATTAGTGTTCCTTTGAGTTTTGATGAGGCAGATGAATCTACTTTCATTAAAATCAATAATATAACAAGTGATAGAATCTATTTAAGTTACTGTCATGTTAACCATATGTTAGATCAAGAACGTAAAAAAGAAACTGAAATTGAAAAGTTTAGAAGATTAGGATATCCCAATGAATTACATAAAGGTTATATCTTAATTTAATGTAAAAATTTCAGGGTGCGAGTTGAGATTTTTATGAAAAAATATGTTAAAATAATATTAGCAATATTAATTATAATTGTGATGTCAGGAGTATTTTTATCAGTAGTGACTTCACAAGGCAATACACACACCAACACGAATAGTGGTAGTGTTAATAACAATGAACCTAGTAGTGTAACAATTTATCCTTCTACAACAAGTGGGGACGGAATACGCACTGTTTCAGATACAAGTAATAATTATATTGTGAGTATTACAAATAGTGGTGATGGCCAAACATATTATTTCACAAATCGTAGCATGGTTTATAAAATGTATGAGACAACTCATGGGAATTATAGTCAACCATTTAATTGTACTTTCCATAACGGTACTGTAAATGGTATTAAAAATGCTCACATTATTACAAGTATAGATTAAATTGAGACCTGAAACTTTAATATGTAAAGATTTGAAGGATAATATTATGATTGAATGTGCTGTTGAGCACATTCAGTTTATTCTTCCTAAAATCACTGAAGAAACTAGTATTGATGATGTTTGCAGTGATGTAGAGGTTGTTATTAGTAGATTTAAAACCATTACAGACTTTGATGATTTAATTGGTGTAATGGTTAAGGTTGATGTTGTTAATGATACTAATGATTTATCCCCATTTTATGGGGTTCCTACTCGTTTTAATAAGTTAAATAAATCATTAACTTTAAGTG
>JAEZRD010000070.1 GCA_023440975.1 Methanobacteriota archaeon
CTTTACTAGTGTATTCTAATAAACCTGATTGTACTAAGAATTTTCTTGATTGTTTAATATTGTTTTCTAATATTAAGTGCCCGTGAGGAGTTTTTACATTAGCTTCTTCTTTTGTTAGTTTTAATTCTTTTTTTAAGTATTCTAATGTTTCTTGTATGTCTTTATCTTCTCCATCTTTTGAGAATTTTAGTATTGGTACCATTAGTTCTGCTGGTGTTGGTACTGCCATTTTTCTCGTTCATCTCCCAAAAAAAAAATTTTATTAATATTCATTTTTTAGTTAATTTATATTTTATAATTAATTTTAATATAAGGATTACTATATGGTTTTTTAGATAAAATAAGTTTAATGATTTGTAAGGGTTAAAAAAAATGTAGGGTGGGGAGTTTTATGTATTGAGGATTTTTTCTAATTGATTTTGGTTTATATTAGTAGTTATTGTTTGTTTGTTCCAATGGTTGCTACATCCTGTGTGGTTTAGTATGACACATTGTGCAGGTATTCCCATGTCATATGCTTTCCATCCTCCATTGATTAAGTTTAATGTGCATGCTACGCCTATTATTCCTAATTCTTTTTTATCTTTTGAGGTTATGTTTTTAAAAGCTTGTGATTCATGAAGTATTGTGTAAACTTCAAATCCTTCTTTTTCTCCTTTACTTTTGAGTTTGGATGTTGGGCATTCAGTGTTGCATTTCATACATTTTAATCCTAAATTTGTTTCTTTCGCATGGCATTGTGTTTTTATTTGCCTCATACACCCAGGTAAAAGTATTGTTTTTCTTGGTCGTTTGTTAAATTCTTCTCTATATATTCGATTCATTATTTCTGCTCCGAACATTTGCAAATGATACTCGTTTTCCTTACGTGTGCATAATATAATATCTTCCTTGTTTTTATGTGCTTCATATGTGTTTTCTAAATAATTGTTTAAATAGGATGTGTATCTTCCTAAATATTTTTTAGCTTCTATTGTGAAGTAATCAGAGAATATTAATATTTGTATTAAAATATTTTGGACTTCATTGTTTGTTAGTGTTTGAAAATATTTTAACCAATTTTTTAAATGTTTTATTTCATATTTGAATTCACCTGTAGCTTCTAACCAGTTTATTAAACTTTTAAAGTAATCTGTATGTAATTCTATAATGTTGTCTTCAGGTGTTAAGATTAGTTGAGTGTTTAAATACCCTCTTACATTATCTATTTCATTTTTTAATTCTGGTAAATCTTCTCTAAGGTTGATTAGTTTTATTAGTAATTCTGTTGTATCAGGTTTAGTGTTATTAGTGTATTTTATGTAATTTTCCCAATATATTCCTATTATTAAGGTTTCTAATATTGCTTCTTCTGTTTTAGTGTTTGTGAGATTTATGTATTCTTTTATGAAGTTATAATAATGAGGATATTCTTTTAGTATTTTGTCAGTAAATTGTTTAATGTTATTATAGTATTTGGGATCTTCGAGGTTGTATGTTTTAGTTTCTATTTTTAAATCCCCCTTTGATTATTAGTTTTTTTATATTCTATATGGTTCTAGTAAAAAGTACATATTTTCTTCCATTTCATCGAAGAACTTTTCTAATCTTTTTTCTATATTATTTGGGTAATATATGAGGAATATTTCGAATAGTTGTTCTATTCCATGTAAGAAGAAAAGTTTTGCTAGTTTTTCTGGATTTGTTTTTTTTATTTGATTTGTTTCCATCATTTTTGTGAATAGTTCTGTCCATGCATTTATTGGTGGGTTTAAGAAGACATTTTGCATATATTGTTTTACCATGTCATTATGGTATAATTCTATAAATAATATTCTTAATGTTTTAACAGTTTTTTGGTTTTTTAGTTTTTCTTGATAATAGGATGATCCTACTTGGTAGAATTGTTCTAAGTTTTCTGCTATTAGTGCAGTGGTTTTTTGGTCTGTTTCAGCATCTGGTGTCATTTCTTCTGTTAAATAATTAAATATTGTGTCTAATATTTCTTGTTTTGATTTGTAATGATTGTATATGCTGCTTTCTTTTATTCCTACTGCACTTGCGATTTCTCTTACTGATACGGCATTATATCCTTTTTGTGCAAATAGGTTTATTGATTGGTTTAGGATATCTTCTTTTGTGTTTCTTTTTGCCATTTTTAATATTCCTCTTTTTTTTTTGAAAAGTTAACTAACACTAGTTAGGAATATTTTTTTATTTTATTTATTATAAAATTTTAGTTTATAATTGGTTGTTTAGTTTTATTAATACATAATCTGAGTTTTGGTAGTAGTTGTATATTGCCCATATGATGTTTCCTATAAATAGTGTCCACCAGCAGGTTAGTATTGCTATGAGGATATGTGATGCTGGTGTTCCATAGTTGGGTTTCATGAGGTTATATGTGTTTTGTCCTTCTTTTTCTGTTTTGTATCCTTTAGTTATGTATTCGTCGATTATTTCTTCGTATTGTTGTTGGTTTTGTGTTTTTCTTATTCTTGTTGTTTTCATGGTTTGTTTTTCTCCTAATTTTTTTTTACTATCAAGTGTTAGTTTTTTGTTTTAAAAAAATAATACTAACACTTGTTAGTTTTTTGTTTTAAAAAAATAATACTAACACTTGTTAGTTTTTAGTTTATTAAAACCCATATATAAAACTAACGATTGTTAGTTTTTTACTACATAATCCTCATAACAGCAAGACCCGAACAATACAAAGACGAAACACTAACCCACATCAAAAAACTAACAGGATTCACCCCAAATGAATCATACTGGAACCATAACATGACCCCACCAGAAATCAAAGAATACTGGTTAAAAAAAGCAATATTCCCCAAACATGGAGAAGACCCAACACAATACCTCGCAATAGAATCTAACAGCCTAACAAGAGCAATGTATCAAAAATATGGAATAAAAGCCCATCCTAAAAAACACTACATATAAAAAAAATTTTAAATAAAAAATTAATTAAAGTAATAAAAACATCTTAAAACCAATAATAATAAAAATAGCACCACTTATACGGGAAATCTTATCTTTATAATTCACAAAATATTCACCAAAACGATTTCCCACAATTAAAACCAAAGCAGTTAAAATAAGATCAATTGCTAAAATCAACCAAAAAGGAGCACCATTAGCCCCCATGGTCATACCAATAACTAAATTATCTAATTCGCAGCCCCAATAAGAGCAATAAGTTCCATTAACATAAACTGTTATCTCCTTTTAAAGAGTTTAATAGATATTATAAAATAAAATTTTTTTTAATTAACTTGGGAAAATTAACATTTTTGCACCAATACAAAGGAAAATAATTCCACTAACACGAGTTATAGTATCACTATAATTTTCAAAGAATCCTCCAAAGAAGTTTCCAAGAAGTAAAACCACCGCAGTTAAAACTAAATCTATAGTTAAAATCAACCAAAAAGGAGCACCATTAGCCCCAGCAGTAGTACCAATAATTAAATTATCTAATTCCGCAGCCCCAATAAGAGCAATAAGTTCAGCAAGCATATTTAATAAATCTCCCATTATAAATTAATAATTTAAATAAAAATTTTTCCACAAGAATTTAACAAAATTCAATAATAAATGATTAAAATGATTTTTTTTTAAATTAACATGAAAATAAATCTATTTTGAAAAATAGAAATCAACTACATTATTATTCTGAATAATATAATATAAAAATATATTGTTAAAAAAAAAAGAAAAAAAGAAAATTTAAAAATTATTTATGCAGTCACAGTAATTGTATTAAAAGCATTACTTGGATTAAAATTACTAGTACCATAATAATTACATTGTGCAGTGTAATTACCTTTTCCTAAGTTAATAGCTAACTGATATTCACCATTAGTATCAGTTGTAACCCAATAAACCTTATTTAAACCATTACTTAAACGTGTTAAGTTTAATGCTATATGTTGACCTATAATTGGAGCACCAGTTACATTATTAATAAGTTTACCTGTAAAATTCATTCCAGCACCGAAAGTATGATTAAACTTATCAGCACTTAAATTAGTACCAATTGTAGTATTAGTAACATTAGTAGTTTCATTATTAACAATGAAAGTACTATTTAAACTAGTACTGTAATCACCATTAACATAAGTAGTTGTAACATTATAATCACCAGCAACATTAGGTAAAGTTAAATTAACATTAGCAAAACCATTTAAAACATTACTTGTATAATTTACACCATTTACTGTGATAGTTACATTACCAGAATCTGCAATTTTACCATCATCACGAGTAATGTTAACATTAACAATTGTGTTTGCTCCAACAGTACCATTAACAGTAGGAACACTAATAGTTACATTATTATTAACTACAGGAGCACTTAAAACTGTTAAATTAATATATTGACTTTGATCATTATAAGGTGCTTTAGCAAAGTAAAATCCTAAAACAGTATAATTACCGGGAGCCATATCTTTTAAATTAAAAGTAGCAACACCATTTCTAACATAACTACTACCTATAGCTCTATTATTATAGAATAAGTTTAAAGTACCTAAACCAACAGGTTCATTTCCAAGCATTACACTTACATTAAAAGAAGTATTTTGATAAACAACTAATGTAGTATTTACAATAGTAGGTTCTTTAGGGTTTACTTGAATTGTAATAGTATTAGTAGATGGATTATAATTAGTTTCACCTGCATAATTAAGTGTAGCAGTGTATGTACCTGGATTTAACATATCATTAATATTAATAGTAGCCACACCATTAGAATCTGTAACACCAGAATAAGATTTACCATTAACTGTAACAGTTACAGTTTTTCCAGAAACAGCAAGTCCTTCAATAGTGTTTAATTTTGCATAAACATTAGTAAAATCACTATAATCAACATTAACATTATTCACATCCAATAGTGTATTAACTGGATAATTATTGTAAACTTTATCATTAGTAGTTGCAACTACAGAACCAGAACCATTTTTATCACTTGAAATTAAGTAATTACCTGTAACATTAACATTACTACTACCAGAAAGACTAATAGTATATGAATCAGTACTTGTAATCTTATTATCATTAATTACAGTATTTTTTATAGCTGATGAAGATTTTATTCCACCTTTAGCAGTGATTGTGTTATCAGAAACATTCATATTAGATCCAGATAAAGTTATACCTACATTTGTTGGAACATCAATTGTGTTTCCAGTTATATTACAACTAGTTGCATCTATTCCCACAGTACAATTGTTTAAAATGTTATTAGTAATATTAGATTCAGATCCTGAGATTGCACAAGTTCCCCATGCACCTGTAGCTTTTATATTGTTTAAAGTATTGCCAGTTATTGTATTATTTACTCCTCCAGCAATACCATAGAATGCTCCATTAATAGTGTTTCCACTTGCAATACTATTGTAAGTTGGTCCCTTCCATCCAGCAAATACAATTGCTTCTTCCCAAGCACTGGGATTTGGTGTAGTTATATTTATTATATTGTTTGTGACATTAACATAATTAGAGTATCCAAGATATATACTGTTTGCATCATCGGTTTCAATTAGGTTATTATCAATCACTAAATAATTTACAGAAGTTAATACCATGGTTGAGTGACATCTACCCATTGATGTGAAACTGGTTTTAATTAAATTATTTGTAAATGTTGTGTAATTAGAATCTGTTAGAGTAACTGCATATCCATCAGATCCATTACATCTTATATCACTATTTGTAACTGTAATATTGTTACAATGTGCGAAATAAAGACAGTTACCTTGTGAATTACTGTTGTTTATGTGTATATTACTTATATTTGTACCTGTTGCACCTTCAGTTAATTTGATTGTGGAATTGTAAAGGTTTGCATTGTTTAGTGAACTTGTAAATGTAATTGGAATGTTTATTATGAAGTTTTTATTTGTGAAACTTCCACTTGCATCTATAGTATCACCATTATTTACGGCACTTGTTATTATGTTTCCATCTGAATCAAAATAGGTTGTGTAAGTATCTTCAGTTAAACTGTGTGTAGTGCCTGAGCTTTTTAAATTTTCATTATTTAATTGTTTTACTGTGCTTATTTCATTATTTGAAATATTATCACTTGTTACAGTTTGTGAATTTATCTGATTATCATTTGTTGTGCTTATTGTATTGTTTGTTTTGTCTGCTGCACTTACTGCTCCAATTGATAATATTACGAAAATTAAAAGCACTGTTATTGCTTTTGATGTTTTCAAGAATTATCTCCTCTAAAATAATTTTTTTTTACTCAAGTTTGTCCCAAAAAAACGTTTATCAAATAAAAATTAATTTAATAAAATAAACTTGAGTAATTATAGTAAGTCAAACAATATTAATAAAGTTTTCTTTAAAAAAATAAATTTAAATTGAATAAGCTTAAATTTTAAAAAAAAAGTAAAAAGAAAAAAAATAAAAATTTAAATTTTATAAAGGATTTACACTAATAGTTACATTAACCATACAAGATTCATAACGACTAGTACCCGCATAACCACACAATGCAGTATAATCACCAACACCAAGATTAATAACTAACTGAAATTCACCATCAGTATCAGTTGTAACCCAATAAACCTTACTAAGCCCATTACTTAAACAAGTTAAATTAATTGCAATATGCTGACCAATTACAGGTTCACCAGTAACATTATCTAAAAGTTGCCCAGTGAAATTAGATCCAGCACCATAATACTCTGTAAAATTACCTGCAATTAAAACAGTACTATCTTTAGGTTTAGGATTAACAATAATACTAGCTAAACTAGAATTACTAGATTCATACTCCCCATCACTTTCAAAGAATGCTTGAGCAGTATATTCTCCTACAGCTAAGTTAATAGGTAAATAATAATCCCCATAAATATCAGTTGTAACATTATACAATTTACTAGCATTATCACTTAAACGAGTTAAATTCAAAGTAATCACTTTATCACTTAATATAACACCATCAATAGTAGTAAAACTACCAGTGAAATCTTTACCCTCACCTAAGTTTTCAGTTAAATTATAAGCATTTAAAACAGTCCTATTATCAAATTCATCAGATAAAACTGTTAAATTAATATATTGACTAGCTTCAACATAAGGATTCTTAGGGAAATAAAAAGCTAAAACAGTGTAATTACCTTCAGGTAAGTTTATATTAAATGTTGCAGTACCATTTCGAACATAACTAGTACCAATAGCCCGATTATCATAGAAAAGGTTTAATGAACCTATATTAACATCATCACCAACATCATCAATAACATGAACTTCAACAGTACCATTAACTACAGTAAGTAATTCAGTTTCAATAATCTCAGTTTCATAAACCACATTCTCTACAGACACAAGTAATGTTTCACCATCAATAGTAGCACCTAAATCAAATATATCATAATAATCAGGACTAGTATATACACTAGAAGCCTCACCATTAATTAAGGATTGACTAGGATTAAAACCATCACCTTCAAAATACACAGTACGAGTAGGTAAAGAATCCACTAAAAGCTTGGTTGAATTATCAGTACTATTGAAATACTTATTTAAAGTAACATTAAATTTAATTGGAGTGTAACGATAAACAGTATCAGCACTGGCATTTAAAGTCATAACCACCCAATTATCCCAAGGAATAAAAGAACTGTTTACACGATTATATATTAAATAACTACAATTTTCACCATTAAATGGATCATTAGAACCCCACCAGTTATAATCTAATGTTAATTTAGAAATTGAACCATAATATAAGTAAATTGCATCCCCTCTAGTAGTAGCATAATTATCATAGAATACAGAGTATGTGATATTAACTGATTTATTTGTTGCTATAGCTCCACCATAATCCGCTTCATTACCAATGAAAACAGAATGTATAATAGTTACATTAGTTTTTACAGTATCAATAGCTCCACCAGTAAAAGCAGTATTATTTACAAATGTTGAATTAGCAACAAATAATTGTCCCTCATTCATTTCAATAGTTCCAGAACCATTATTAGCATTATTTCTAATAAAGTTAGAGGATGTAACATTCACTATATCAGATAAATCAATACATAACGCTAGCTTCATCCGTAACATTATTACCAGTGAAATTAGAATAGCTTATGTTGGTAAAATGAGAATAACCTGTATAAATACTAGCACCAGATAATGCAGTGTTATTTATAAAATTGGAGTAAAATATTGTTAAATTATCATCTCCATCATAAGTTTTAATATTATAAAGAACACCTCCTTCTTTAGATGTCTTATTACTTATAAAAGTAGAATTATTTATAATAACCCCATTACAAAGAATATAAAAACATCCCCCTTCTTGAGTTGCATTATTATTTATGAAAGTTGAACCATTCACATTAACAGTGAATGGAGAATTGTAAGAATATAAAACACCTCCTTGTTCACCAGTATTATTAATAAATGTAGAATTGATTAAATTAACATTTTTAACAGTTATTAAATTAATTACTCCTGTTTTTGTAGCATTATTACCATTTAATGTAGAGTTAATAAAATTAAAAGTACTAGTTGAATTTACATATATAGCTCCACCTGATGATGCATTGTTATGGTTGAATTTAGAACCATCAATATAAATATCCCCTTTAACAACATAAAAAGCACCACCATAACGTGCAGAATTATTATTGAAAGTAGAATTATAAAGGTTCAAATAAGCTAAATATTTACCAGTATTAAAAACATATATTGCTCCACCATCATAAATTGATTTATTTTATTTAAAGTGAAATTTGAGTTATAAATAGTACAATTAGCAAATCCAGTCACATCAGATCCAATATAAATAGCTCCTCCACCATATTTATTAGAATTAGCAGAGCTATAAGCAGTATTATTTAAAAAATATCCATTATTAATTATTGTGTTACCACTACGTGATGATAATGCTCCACCCCAATCTTTCGCCACATTATTAATAAAAATACAATCATTTACCGTCAGGTTACCGTTTTTAATAAATAATGCTCCACCATTAGAATTAACAGTGTTATTAATGAAAGTAGAATTTACAACAATTAAACTAGAATTAGCTATTGCACTATCAGATCTCATACATACACATCCACCATTAACATTTGCTAAATTATTTGTGAATGTACAATTAATGATTGTTAAATTTCCAGTACTATTAGATAGTATAACCCCACCATAAGAATTATTACCAGTTCCATTAGCACTTTTACAGTTCGTAAATGTTAAATTATTAATTGCAACTGTAGAAGTCCCTGTAATAATGAATGCTTTAGCAGCATCATTACCATTTATTGTGTGTCCATTTCCATTGATTATTAAACCATCAGATAATAATATTCCATTTTTGTAAATAGAGTCTGTTGAAGAATTATAAGTATAATTTTTAGATAGGGCTATTTCACCAGTTTTACCCTTTAAATCCGTGTTTAAATCTGCGAATGTTCCTGTTTCTTCTGATTGTAATAATTGAGAATTAACTGTTGATTGTAGTGTTTGGTTAATAGTTGATATTTCATCTAATTGATTGTTAGTGTTTAGTTGTTTGTCAGTTATATTGTTAGTTGCTGATATTGCTGTTATTGAGATTAGTAGAATTAGTAGTATGCTTAGTGTTATTAATATGGGTTTTGCTTTTTTAATTATTTTTATTGTTCTCACCTCCCATCTTTAGACCCTAAAAAAAAAAGTTTTATTTGTTCTAAAAAAATGGGAATTTATATGGATATATAATATTTTTATAATTTAAATGTTTTATGATATTAAAATAAGATTGAATGATTTATAATTTTTATTAAAAAAATATGAAAATTTAGAATGTTTTATATTAAAAAATAAATGTTTTTTTTAAAATAATTAAAAAATTTATAAATTTTTAGGAAGAAATATTTAAAAAAAATATAATGAGAAGTTTAAGTTTTAAATTTTAAATTTATACCAAAACCGGAAACATCATCAAGGACAGTTAATTCGGCTTCTAATTGTTGTGTTAAGTTATTTATAATTATAAATCCAAGACTATCTGAATTGTATAAGTTTACATTTTCAGGTAATCCTACACCATCATCCCAAATCTTTAAATCTATCATATCATCAGTAGATTTTAAATCTATGTAAAAATTACCCTCATTTTTATCAGGAAATGCATATTTTATTGTGTTTAATGCTACTTCATTTACAAGTAATCCTAATGGTATACTTTTCTCCATATCTAGTTCTATTGATTCTATATTGAAGTTTAATTTGATTTTACCCTCAGTATATAAGTTAAATAGATTATTCATTCCAGTTGTTAAGAAGTGTTCAAGGTTTATAT
>JAEZRD010000043.1 GCA_023440975.1 Methanobacteriota archaeon
AATTTACCCTTTTTTAATTGTTTAGCTTCAACCATTTTTATCATTAAACCTTTTCTTTTAAAATTTATTATTTATATTTTAATATATTGAATTATGAATATATTTTTTCTTATTAAAAAATAGAAAATAAGAGCTTATAATTTTATATAATTGATATGCAAATATATTAACATAGATGGAAAAAATTCATGAAAAAAGGACACAATATGATGAAAAAATATTATTTAATTGGATTATTATTAATTTTAATAATATTCACATTACCTGCAGTTTCTGCTGATAATATAACAATTAATTCAACTAATTCAATAGCAGATACAGTTAATAATGCGAATAACAATACTGTTATTTACCTTAATCCCGGAACATATAATCAATCTGGAATAAATATAAATAAAAATTTAACAATACAAGGAAATGGTAGTCCAGAAGATATTATAATAAATGGGAACAATGAAAGCTCAATATTCTTCATAAATAATGAATCAACAGTCCATATAAATAATATCACATTTATTAACGGTTATAATTATGAATTTGGTGGAGCTATAAACTCAGAATCCTCAAATGTTTATGTTGATAATTGTATTTTCATAAATAACACTGCAAAAACCATAAATGGTGGGGCAATTTATAACGGAGGAACTCTAGAAAACAAAGGATACCTCTTTGTAAACAATTCATATTTCAAAGGAAATTATGCTGGCCACGATGGAGGAGCAATAACCACTTACAAAGGAACTAGTGAAATATACAATTCAATATTCACTGAAAATTACGCATATCGTGATGGTGGAGCAGTTCGAGGAGGAGTCTATTCAGTAACATTTATACAATATTGTTTATTTGAAAACAATACAGCACGTGAATGGGGTGGAGCATTATACAATTGGCCAGGATTACTAACCGTTAGAAACTGTACAATTAACAATAACACTGCAGGAACACAAGGTGGAGCAATCATAACCTCCGGACCATTAAACGTCTTCGGGTGCATAATAACAAATAATAAAGCAGGAACCTATGCCGGTGCTATTTACATTGATGAAGAAACACCAGGAATACCATCAACAGCTACAGTAAATGATAATATAATAATGAATAATACTGCAGGTTATGGTGCACAAGATATTTACATTGAAAAAACAACAAGTACAAAAACCAATTTCGATAATAATTATTGGGGTACAAATAATCCATTAAATGGTACAGATTACCCTTTCACTTGGACAGATCGTGTAAATCTAAATAATCTTGCAAAAAATCCAACAAAATGGATTACAACAAATACTAACACTAATCCAACTGTCACACCAAGTACTAATACTTCAACAGATAATAAAAATAGTACTATAATTTCAAATAATACAAAAACATCCACTAAAACAAATACTAATAATTCTAGCACTAACACAAATTATCAAACAAACTCTACAAGCTCAACTAGTAGCTCATCATCAAGTACAAGTTCAGTGAGTTTAACCCAAAACACTAACACTTATGATATTAACAGTGCAAGTAAAAGTGCTGAATCATCATTAAGCCAACAAGCACACCAAACATTAAAAGAAGTAATCCTAAATCCAGAAAATCAGTACATGAAATATGTTTTTATTGGAATAATAATAGCACTTCTTTTAGTATATGGATACCATAAACGAAAAGAAAACTAGAAAAAAAAAGAGAAGTGAATCTAATACCCTCTCCCCATAATTATTTTTTAATTTTTTAATTGGAAAGTATCATAAAGCAAATTACTATTTTCCTTATTATCATCAGTACAAATATAAATTAGATTTGTACCCTTTTCAAAACAACGATAGGTGAAATGATGACCTTCATAAGTTGTATGAACTA
Source organism: Methanobacteriota archaeon (assembly GCA_023440975.1). GTDB lineage: Archaea > Methanobacteriota > Methanobacteria > Methanobacteriales > Methanobacteriaceae > Methanobrevibacter_A. Next base: position 1,858 of record JAEZRD010000043.1, read on the forward strand.
TAACACCAGGATAACCATATAATGTAGCATCTTCATAACTAACAACAGTATCCCCATTATCAGAATGAATAGCATTAGCAATTTCCTCTGCACTCTCAAAAGAACCAGTTATATACTCAATATAACCAATACCATCACCATTAGGATTAAAAAAAGAAACCTTATTCTTATAAGAATAAGCCTGATATAAACCACCATCAGGATATTGAACCACAAAACCTTCAACTTCATAAGTTTGAGTATTACCTGTTTGACTACTACCTACAGAGTTCCCATTAGCATTTGTATCATGAGCACTGCTTTGAGCTGAAGAATCATTTGTAAAAACATAATAAGCTCCAAAACAAGCTATAGCAACAATTATAATAGCTACAATTGAAATAATTAAAAGCTTTTTATTCCTTGAACCATTATCCAAATTACTCTGATTTACAGTTACCTGTTTTTTTAGTTTAGATCCACATTTAAGACAAAATGCAGAGTTTTCAGGATTATCTTGTCCACAATTTTCACATTTAACCATTATTAAATTCCCCCCTTTACAAATTAAAAAAAAAAGGTTATAATATTAATTTTTATCCACAACCAATTTCATTACCATTTTTATCATACCAAGTTCCAGCAACAATCTCATATTTACCGGTTTCAGGATTTAATTCATATAAAATAGTTTCATAAGAACCATCAGCATGTCGAATAGTTTTAGTATAAGAACCATCACCATTATCCACTTTACTAGATGAAGATGAATGACTAGATGATTGTGAAGAAACTTGATTATTACTTGATGAACTACTTTGAGAGTTATTTCCACTAGTTACAACATTATTAGGTTGATTAAAATGGTTACTGAAAACTACAGCAACCATACCCACTAATAAAACTAAAATTATTAATAATAAAATTATAATAATCAAATTATTCTTATTCATAGAAATACTAAACCCTTTATTTTAGTTTAAAACTTTCAAATAAATGTTGACTATCCTTATTATTACTATTTAAAACTATACGCACAGTTTTATTATTATGATTAAAAATATAAACAGTACTATTAGTTCCATCAACTAAACTACTTTCTTGGATTTTATAACCAGGATCACCATTTACCTGAACATTAGTTGCACTATTCACTTGAGTTTGAGAGTTAGATTGACTCCAATCCGTTAAACTAGTATTAACCAATTCTGCATCATAAAAAACACTAATACTTCCAATATACTTATTATCCACACTATAAAAATCAGCATACCCTGTAGCACCATTATTATTAACACTACCAAACATTGGATAAGAACAAGTGAAATTCTCAGATTCATAAGTAGTATTAGCATAAGAATAAGTTAAAAAACCAACAACTAAAGTACCAATAACAACAATTAACAATACAATAATACCTAACTGTAAATGAGTTATCTTCTCATCAAAAACAACTTTAGCCTTGTCATTTTTATGTAATGGAGCTCCACAATTTCTGCAATATGTAGATTCATTATTATTTTCTTCACCACATTTAGAACAATACAATGTTAACAACACCCATTCTTAAATATCTAAATAAAGTATTTGATTTTTTTAAGATAAATAAGTATATGATTTAATTCAAATAAAATTATAATTAAAAAAAAAAGGGAGAAATATGGAAATGCAAACAATGAAAAAAGTAAAAATCACCATACTAAAAACAATGATAAATCAAGACTTAGCAGATGAATACGGAGTAGATAACTTCACCACTTGCCCACTAATGGACGAAGGACAAGAATTCCTAGCAGACTATGCAAAACCAGAAGGATTCTGCGATGAAGCATGGAAAGCAATATACCAATACATATTTGCCCTTGCACATGGAGCAGAAAATGTGAACTGGTACTATCATGATTGGATAAAAGAACCAGGAGTAGCAATAGTGTCCTGTAACGACGGACTAAGACCTGTAATAATGAAATTAGAAGCAACAAGTATAATATCAAAAGAAGATTAAAAAAAAAGTATAAAAAGAATTTTTTTATAAACTCGGAGGAAATTTTTATCCCTCCGAGAAAATTCTAATTTTTAATAAACAACAAGACTAGTTAAACCAGAACTAGAAGCTTGATACTTACTAACACCAGCAAAAGATGCTAAAACAGAATACTTACCAACACCAAGATTAATAGCTAACTGAAACTCCCCAAGAGTATCTGTAGTAACCCAATAAACCTTACTAGCACCGTTACTTAAACGAGTTAAATTAAGTGCAATATGTTGACC
>JAEZRD010000102.1 GCA_023440975.1 Methanobacteriota archaeon
GCTATAAATAATGTGAAATCAAATAGCTCAACAAATATTAAATTAAATTCCGGAATTTACAACAGTACTTATTCTAATGGAGAACAAATAAGCACTAGCTCTGGAAAATCTGATATTAGTCGCAATTATAATATAACTACACCTTCATACTCAATGATTATGATAACTGGTGCAGGTGTAAATTCAACTTATATTAGTGGAGATTATTTATATAGTTTCTTAAATATTGATTCTACATCCACAATCTACTTAAATGATCTTTCAATAATAAACTTCAATGGTGCAATCCAAAATTATGGAAACCTAATATTAGTTAATGTAAACTTCATTAATGGAAAAGATTCTTGTATAAATAACCATGGAACACTTGAAACTTATGGAAATTCTAGATTCTTAAATAATACAGCAGAATATGGATCTGTAATATATAATATTGGAACTGTAAATATTGGAGAAAATGGTGAAATAGACATTGTAAATAATACTGCAAGTAAAAATGGTGGAGCAATCTTTAATACTGAAAATGGAATAATTAACATAAAAAATACATTATTTACAAATTGTTATGCTTTAAATGGAGGAGCAATCTATAATGAATATGGTATTATAACATTAAACAATACTATATTAACAACCAATAATGCAACAAAAGGTGCAGGAATATATAATTTTAATAATGGAAAATTAAATATTAATAATTCTTATTTTAGACTTAATTATGCCAATGAAGGTTCTGCAATCTATACTGCAGGTAATATTTCTATTAGCAACACACAATTTTTAGAAAATACTGAAGAAAATGGGGCAATATATACAAATAGTAGTTCAAATATTATAGATAACTCATTATTCCAATCTAATAATGCAAAACAATACGGAGGAGCAATTTACAATTATAACTCCAATTTATATTTAAATAACACTATATTCCTCAATAATATTGGAAATATTGGAGCTGGAATATACAATAACAATGGAATGTTTAATATTACTAAATCAACATTTATAAGTAATATTGCAACCTATGGTGGATGTATTTACAATAAAATTGGAATTGGAGATATTAATAACAGTAAATTTATAAATAATACTCAATCAACAAATGGTTCTGGAATATATAATCTTGATTATCTCAAAATTAATAACTCTGATTTTGAAGGTAATTTAGCATACAATGGAGGAGCAATTTTTAACTATAAAAATGGTTATTTGAAAATAGAAAATAGTGAATTTAATAATAACACTGCAAATAATGATGAAGAAAACAATATTGTAGGTAAAGGAGGAGCTATAGCAAATATAGCAACAACAAATAGTGGTTTATCCCAAAAAAATTCCTTAGAATGTGAGATAATTAACTCTACATTCAATAATAATCATGTTCAAAATGAAAATGGAACTGGTTTAGTTGGTGATTGTGGTGGAGCAATAGAAAACAGTTATGGTATATTAAGAATAGATTACTCAAAATTAATAAACAATTCTGCATTTGCAGGTGGGGCTATTAATAATGAAGGAGGAATTACTTTACTTAAATCAAATCAGTTAATAAATAACACTGCATTTGCAGGAGGAGCCATATGTAATCAAGCTAATGGTACATTGTTTATTATAGATTCCTTATTTAATGGTAATATTGGAGATAGTTGTGGTGGAGCAATATGTAATGGATATGACGGTTATACCAATAATCGAGTAAGTATTGTTAATAGTAATTTCACAAATAATCAAGGTTATGGAAGTAATTTATACACTTTAGATAATCCTGCATTTATTAGTGGAAACAAGTATAATAATGATACAAAACCATTACTCGTTGGAAATGTGCAATCTGGTAAACTTGCAGCTATAACTATTATTACAGATCAAACTTATAATGTTAATGATACTGATAAAATCATTTATATTGGAGTATTAGATTCTTATTTTAATCCTATTGCTAATCAAAAAGTAAATGTTACTTTCACTAGATTAAGTACTAATCAAACTAAAACTTACACATTAATTACTAATGAAAATGGAGTTATAGAATATCCTATTAATCTTGGAAGTGGAGAGTATAGTGTTACTGCAACTAGTTTAAATGGTTCTTATTATGGAACTACATCAACTGGCATTTTAACTATTACTGATAATCGTTCAAAGTCTATTTTAATAGCTAATAAGTATGAGAAAAGTTTCTCTGATAAAGGTAATTTCACTGGAACATTAACTTATGAAAATGGTACTCCAATAATTGGTCAACATATTAGTTTAAACCTTACTCGTTTAAGTGATGGTAAAAGTAAAGTTTATTGGGTTACAACTGATATAAATGGAGAATTCCAACTTGCTATAAACTTATCTCCAGGACTTTATACTGGCTATTGTGCTTATGCAGGAAGTAGTCAATATAATCCAAGTCATAGTGATCTTACAAGTATAACTGTTCTTAACAGTTAAGAAAAAAAGAATTTATTTTTTTGATTTTTTGAGAGAAATTTTTTTCTCTCAAAAAAAAAAAGATTATTTATTTTTAATGATGCATACTATTTTTAAAATATTCTTCAACTTTTTTTAATTCATTCATAATATCTATATCTTGAGGACATTCTTCATTACATTGTGCACAGGTGATGCATTTATCTGCTCGGCTTTTTTCATCTATTACATCAAAGTATTGTTGGGAAACATGTCCGGGTTTATCAAATACTATAGATTCATTATATTCATGGAAAATTTTTGGTATGTTAACTCCATGTGAACATGGCATACAATAGTTACAGTAAGTACATGGAATTTCACTATATTTACGGAATGCATTAGTTATTTTTTTTAATATTTTATTATCTTCATCTGTGAAATATCCGGGTGTTGCTTTATTTGCTATTTCTATGTTAGATTTTACTTGATCTAATGTACTCATACCACTTAAAACACAATTGACATGTGGCATGTTCCATAAATATCCTAATCCCCATTCTATTGGTGATTGTATATGGTCACTACTATTCATTAATTCTTGAACTTTTGGGGGTAAGTTATTTACTAAGGTTCCTCCTCTTAGAGGTTCCATTATCATGTTTCCAAGCCCTTTTTCACCAACATAATCTATGGTTTTTTTACCATTTTTATATTGTGTGTCTAGATAGTTCATTTGAGTTAGTACAACTTCCCATTTATCATAATAATCCATTACTTTTTGGAATAGTTCGTAATCTCCGTGGTGTGAAAATCCTATGTGTTTTACTTTACCTTCTGCAAGGAGATTATCTAAGAATTCACTTAGATATCCTGTAAACATTAGTTTTCCCCATAGATTAGTTTTTATTCCATGTAGCATGTAGATATCGATACAATCTGTGTTTAATCTTTCTAGTTGTTTGTTGAAATAATAATCTAAATCTTCTTTTTTATTTATTGGGTATAATGGTAATTTACTACTTATAAGAACTTTTTCTCTATATCCAGTATCTAGAAATTCTGATAAAAATGGTTCTGATGCTCCTCCTTCTTCATCTAAGCATTTGCCATGATAATCAAATCCTGTATCTAATAGGTTTATTCCATTGTCTATACCATATGCTAGCATTTCATCTGCTTTTTTTGTATCTATTTTTGTTTGGTCCTCATTTAATACAGGAAGTCTCATTAATCCAAAACCGATTTGAGAAACTTTTTCTCCTGTTTTTCCCAGTTCTCTATATTGCAATTTATCGTTTCCTCCAAAAATATAGAATTACATTTATATTATTCGTTTTATTTTATATTAATTATTATATAAAGTATTTTTCAATAAAATAAGTGATAAAAATTATAAAAAAAGTATTAATAAAGTTTTAAAAAAAATAGAAAAAGATAAAAAAAGAAATTTCATCTCTCTCCATATTACATATTAATTATTCGTAATTGATTCCAGACCTTTAGTATAAATAAGATCTACAAATGCACCCTTAGGCCAAACAACAATATTACCCTTATTATACTGAGTATATGCCATTTGAACCATTCTATTACGAAGAGCTGGTTGCTGTGCCGCTTCAATTAAACCTTGAACAACTGTTATAACCGCTTGTCCACGAGTTGCACCATCCGTACTTTGTTCTTCACGAACAAAATCAAGCCCATTAACTACCGTAGGTGTACCATTTATATCTAAAGGACCTGCAGCTTTAATAATAGCATCAATAGCCTCAACATCAACCAACACTACGGCATCCAAAGATACATTTTTATTATATTCAACAATTTCTTTAGCATTTTGAATACCTTGATCTGTATCATTATACCATAATGCATCATGCAAGAGCATCTTTCCAGCATTATCCCTTGCACCCGTTGACAGTGCCGCAGTAGGTTCTGCTTTAGTTGGATGTCTCATTCCATGAGGATAAACTGGCGTATAATGAGTTACCGTACCATTTTCCATAGTGATTATATAAGCCATGTCAATAGCACCCATACCTGGACGCTTTTCAGACTCATCAACAGCACAAACTAAAATTTTCTTTTCCCCCTTAGAAAGTGTACCTGCATGAGTGAAAAACATTTGTCCCGCAATAATTACCCCTAATAAAATTAAAATAGTGACAAGAATTGCTATAATAAGTTTGGCCTTTCGTCTCATAAAAAAATCTCTCAAATTAAATTTTTAAATATCATTTTAACTTTAATATTTTATTAAATATATAAATTTTGGTTCAATAATTACTAAATTAAAGATTGAATTTCCTCATCAAACATTAATTTAATAAAAGAACCAATAGGATATACCACAATATTTCCTTTAGTATATTCTGTAAATGCAGTGCTTAAAAGTTTTGGTTTTTTAATTGGATTATTACTAGCTTTTCCTAAGGCAGTAACAGTAGTAAGTATTGAATCTCCTTTACTTGCACCATACTGATTATTTTCTTCACCAATAATATCTTGAGCTGACACATTTAAGGTTGTTCCATTAAATTCCAAAGGAGAAGCTGCAGTTATCAAACTATTTATTCCTTTTGAATTCACTAAAACCACTGCATTTATAGAAACATTAGTATTATATTCTACTATTTCTTTTGCATATAAAGCACCTTGTCTTGCATTAGATGACCATAATGCATCATGTAATAATAATTTACTCCCAGCTCCCTGAGCTTGAGCTTCCTGGGGTTCTGATACATTTGGATGTGTTAAACCTGCAGGATATAACGGATCATAATGGATTATTTCCCCATCTTTTAGATTTATGATATATGCCATATCTATGGCACCCATACCTGGACGCTTTTCAGACTCATCAACAGCACATACAAGAACATTTTTATTTCCTTGTAATAAATCTGCTCCATTGTTAAAAAATATGCTACTAATTACCATTGCAATAAATCCAATTAATAAGATAATTAGTATTGCATATATTAACTTTTTTTTGCGCTCCAACTAATCAACCTCAGTAATATTTTTTATAGATAAATCCTTATATTACCTTGGAAGATTTGAGATATGGTGGCTGATCCCATTTTTACAAATTTTATAGGATTATGTGCTGCATTAATTAATGCATCTCCAAATGATGAAACTGCTTCACCCCTACTTGCTCCTTGAACTTGGTCTTCACGTATAAGATCTATTCCTGAAGTATTTACAACTTGACCATTATATTCTAATGGAGATGCAGCATTGATTATAGCATCTAAACCTTTAGTATTTATTAATACTACTGGACCTACAGATTGGTTTGTATTGTATTCTACTATTTCTTTTGCATATTGAGCACCTTGTTTAATATCCGCTGACCATAATGCATCATGTAATAATAATTTACTCCCAGCTCCTTGAGCTTGCGCCTCGGCAGGTTCCGATGCTGTAGGATGTGTCATTCCACTTGGATAAATTGGTGTATTATTTCCACCTGCCGTGTTTATCAAGTAAGCCATGTCTATAGAACCCATTCCTGGGCGCTTTTCAGATTCATCTACAGCACATACTAATATGTTTGTACCTGCAGAGTTATCATGTAAAAATATACCATTGAAGATTACAAATATTAATCCAAATAATATTAAGATTAAAATAATTATTGCAATCGTTTTTTTAGTACTCACATTATCATCCTCCTCGTGATAATATTTTGTAAAATTTATTAATTGGCAATATAAATTATTTCTTTCTATTAACATCAAACTATTAATACTTTTGTCAATTATCACGAAAAAATGTAAAATATATATTCCAAATGTAATATATAATTTACATCACATATAAAGATTTCCCAACAAAAAAATAGTATTAAATCAAAGTATAAACAAAAAAAATAACATGATAAACATAATCATAGGTGAAGGAGAAAATAAAAACATCCTAAAAGCATCCCAAAAATTTGAAAAAAACAACAACATAAACATAAAAACTGTAACAACAGACAAAGAACTAAATGATGCAATATTAAACCCAAAAATAGATGCAGTAATAAGAGGATCATTACCTTCAAACAACATTATAAAAAATTTAAAAAAAACACACCCCCAATCTAAAATAAACCGTGCAACAATAATAAACGACAAAACACATAAATTTTTAATAACTCCCGTTGGAATAGATGAAGGAAACACCCTAGAAAATAAAATAGAACTAATAAAACAAAGCATAGAATTTATAAAAAAAATAGGAAAAACACCAAAAATCGCCATACTTGCTAAAGGCAGAAAAGACGACAAAAATCGTTCCAACACCATTGATAAAAGCTTAAACGAATCAGAACAACTAACAAAAAAACTCAAAAAACAATACCCCAACTACCAAATAACAAACTATTACATACTAATAGAAAAAGCAATAAATGAAAAAAACAACATAATTATAGCCCCCGACGGAATAACAGGAAACATAATATTCCGAACATTAGTACTCGTAAATCAATGGCCAAGTATGGGAGCAATAACATTAGGAATACCTGAAATATACATAGACACAAGCAGAGACCAAAGCGAAGAAGGTTATGAAAGAAGTATAAAATTAGCATACCAACTTGCAAAAAAACAATAAGATAAATAAATATAATATAATAACCAAAAATAAAATTGATAAAAAAATTCTTAAGAGGAAAAACACAAAATGGCACTTCAAATATTTTACGATATCTATGAATGGTATCTCACAAGACAATTAAATCCTGAAAACATGCCAAAACACATAGCAATAATCATGGATGGGAACCGTAGATACTCTAAACTTCAAGAAAACATGGATGTTAACCGTGGACATGAATTAGGAGTAGATACATTAGAAAAAGTATTAGATTGGAGTATCGACTTAGGAATACAAGTAGTAACAGCATATGCATTCTCAACAGAAAACTTCAACAGACCAAAAGAAGAAGTTGATGGATTAATGAACTTATTCGTGAAAAACTTTAAAAGATTAGTAAATCATGAAAAAATACACAAAAATAAAGTAAGAGTGAAAGTAGTAGGAAGACTATATCTCTTACCTCAAGAAGTAAGAGATGCAATACAAGAAGCAGAAGATGCAACAAAAGATTACCATGACAGACAATTCAACTTAGCTATTGGGTATGATGGAAGATTAGAAATTATAGATGCAATAAAAAAGATTATTGATGAAGTTGAAGACGGTAAACTCACCAAAGATGACATAACAGAAGAAACCGTAAGTAAAAACTTATACACAAAAGGCTTAGCTGATCCAAACTTAATCATAAGAACAAGTGGAGAAGAAAGATTAAGTGGATTCTTATTATGGCAGTCCAGTTACAGTGAACTTTACTTCTGTGATAGTTTATGGCCAGAACTACGTAAAGTTGACTTCTTACGCGCACTACGAGATTATCAAAAAAGAGATAGAAGATTTGGAGCATAATTATATATGATAGATACACATTGCCACATTGATTTTCCAGAATATGATAAAGATAGAGATGAAGTTATAAAAAGAGCAAAAAACACATTAGATGCAATTGTTTTAAGCGGAACAAACTTTGAAGCTAACAAAGGAGCTATCACTTATTCTGAAAGTAATCCAAACTTCATATATCCAAGTTTAGGTTTTCACCCAGTAACTTCTCAAAATGCAACTTTAGAAGAGCGAACTGCAGTTCAAGAACATATAATTGAAAATAAAGACAAAATTTCAGCAATTGGTGAAGTTGGAATGGATTTCTTCTTTGTAAAAGATAAAGCTATTAGAAACAAACAAAGAGAAGTATTCCTTAGTTTTGTTGAAATAGCAAATGAATACAAAATTCCATTACTTATCCATGCACGTGATGCAGATAAAAAAGCATTAAATATTGTATTAGATTATGATAATATTCCTGAAGTAATATTCCATTGTTATAGTGGTAGTTTAAAAACTGCTCAAAGAATAATGGAACATGATAATTATCATATGAGTTTTTCAACAATGGTGTGTTGGAGTAAACAACACCAAGATTTAGCTAGCGAAATACCTATTGATTATATGCTTACAGAAACTGATAGTCCTTATTTAGCAATGACTAAAGAAGAACGTAATGAACCTGCAAATGTTAAATTAGCAATTGAAAAAATTGCTGAACTTCAAAATATAGATGTTAATACTGTTGATGAAGTTACAACCAAAAATGCAAAAAAAGTTTTTGGAATGAAAAATTAACTAATTTTTATTAAAACTTAAAAATTTAACCATTCAGTATACATTATAAAGATTTAATATTACATAAAAGAGATTGTATATAAAATTATGAACCAAACAATTCATAATTCTAAAGAAAAAAACTAGTCGTATGAAAATTAAATAAGGTTAAATTAATTAAACTAATAGAAAAAATAAATTAAAAAACTAAAAAAATTATTTAACCAAATAAGTTAAAATAAGCTCTTGACCAATAAAATAAAAATCTTCAAAATCTAGCTGAACAGCATCATGCATAAAATCAAAACCTTCACCATCAACTAATGTTTTAGCAAATTTTCCACCAACAATCATAGGTGCAACACAAATTCTAACTTCATCAACCAGACCATACTTAAACATACTAAAATTTAATGTAGCTCCACCTTCAAGCATTAAAGTATCAATCCCTTCATTACTAAGATAATCTAATAACTGAGAAAGATTAACCTCACCATCATCACTATGAGTTAATAAAACATCCGCCTTCTTTGAAAGAGCTTCATACTTATTAGAATCAGCCATATCACTAACAGCAACAATAGTTCTAGCATCATCATTCAAAATACGAGAATCCAAAGGTGTCCTAGCTTTACTATCAACAACAACCCTCACAGGATTATCACTCTTACTAGCAGGAATTTTATGAACAGTTAAACGAGGATCATCAGAAAGAACAGTCCCAATACCTACCATAATAGCATCCATATCACAACGTAGCTCATGAACTCTTCTAAGATCTTCTTCTCCAGAAATCTCAGAACTTCCAGTTCGAGTAGCAATTTTCCCATCAAGAGTCATCGCAGCACTTAAAATAACATAAGGTTTCATAGAAATAAATTATCCCCAAAAAATTTTTAATCATATACTAATTATTTTAAATCCTATCTTATTAAAATATTTTTAAAAAAATTTTTATTAAATTAAGTAATAAAATAGTAACAATAATAAAAAAAACTAATTAAAGGTGAATTAAAATGGAAGATAGATACGAAAAAGGAATGAACGTTCTAAAAGAAATTAATAAAAATAATATAGAAAATTTATTTGAAGACTTAGAAGACATTGCACCAGATCTTGGAAGATTTGTAGTAGAATTCCCATACTCTGAAATATACACAAGAAAAGCAGTAGATTTAAAAACAAGAGAATTATGCACAATAGCTGCAATAACTGCATTAGGACACTCACAACCTGAATTATCCGACCATATACACGCTGCATTAAATGTAGGTAATAGTCCTGAAGAAATAGTTGAAATCATAATGCAAATGAGTGCTTATGCAGGATTCCCTGCTGCAATAAATGGAATGATGACTGCAAAAAAAGTTTTTAAAGAAAAAGGTTTACTCCCTCTAAAAAAAGAGGAATAAATAAAAATTTTATTAAATACACCACCAAATTTTAACCATTATCAACCTAATCCAAGTAACATACCACCTTGATAAATAACTAATGATACTAGATATGCTACAACTAATGTAACACATACAGATATTATTGGCCATTTCCAACCATTAGTCTCATTTTTCATTGTAGCAAAAGTTGCAAAACATGGCATATATAACAATACAAAGACCATAAATGAATAAGCAGATAATGGTGTGAATATTCCTTGCATAGCAACAGCCATTCCAGATCCTGTTTGAGCCACACTGAATAATGAACTGAAAGTACTTACAATTACTTCTTTAGCTAATACCCCAAATAATAATGCTATTGATGGTTGCCATTGACCAAAACCTAATGGTGCAAAAATTGGAGATATAAAAGTACCTATTTGTCCAGTTAAACTTGCTTTTGCCCCATAAGAAACACCTACAGGTAAACTACTTAATACCCAAACAACAACAGATAATGCAAGAATAATAGTTCCAGCTTTTTTAAGAAATACTACTCCTCTCTCCCAAGTATGAATTAAAACACCTTTTAAAGAAGGTAATTTATAAGAAGGAAGTTCCATTACAAATGGAGTGGATAATCCCTTAAATACTGTTCGTTTAAATATTAATGCCACTAAAATAGCTACAATAATACCTAATAAATATAATGAAAATATTACTTCTCCTTGGTAAGCTGTGAAAAATGCCGCAGTAAATAAAGCATAAACTGGTAAACGTGCACTACAACTCATAAAAGGAACAATAAGCATAGTAGTTAAACGATCCTTTTCATTATCCAAAGTACGTGTTGCCATTATCCCCGGAACACAACATCCAAACCCAAGAACCATTGGAATAAATGATTTACCATGCAATCCCACTAATTTATGCATAACCCTATCCATTACAAAAGCTGCACGAGCCAAATAACCTGAATCCTCAAGAACAGATAAAACAAAGAATAAAATGAATATTACAGGTAAAAATACAAGTACTCCACCTACTCCCCCAATAATTCCATCAACAAGAAAACTAGTTAACCAAGAATGACCTAATGAAACAGTAATCCATGACCCTAAAATATCAAAAAATGATGTAATCAAATCTTGTATAGGTGAACTAACTGCAAATGTTAATTGAAATGCTAAAAACATAATCCCCAAAAATATAGGTATTCCTAGAATACGATTAGTTACAATCTTATCAATTTTATCAGTCATATCCGGTTTTTCAACTGCAGGTTTATCAACAGCTTCTTTAACTAACCCATCAATAAATCCATAACGAGCATTCGCTAGAACTTCTTCAGAATTTTCATCAAAAATATCTCTTAAATGTTTTTTTACATCCTTAGCTGCCTGAAGAATATCTGCTGCATTTTTACTATTTTGAACTTTACCTGTAATTACTTCATCATTTTCTAATAATTTAATAGCAGTCCATCTAGCAGGAACATCCATCAATTCAGAATCTTTTTCAATTTCAACAGCTATCTCTTGAAGGTGATCTTTTAATTCATACCCATAAACTAATTTTTCACTTGAATTAATTGGATTATCTGCAAGATTTATTACTTCATCAATTAAATTGTTAATTCCAACATTATCAGTAGCTTCTATTTCTACTACAGGCACTCCTAAAAGCTCAGATAGTTTTTTAGAATCTATTTCATATTCTTTTTTTCGTGCAAATTTATTCATATTTAAAGCTATAACAAGATTAGCATCAAGTTCCATTAATTGCACAGTTAAAAACATGTTACGTTCAAAATTAGATGCATCAATGACATTTATAATTAAATCACTAGATTCATCAACTATAAAATCTATAGAAACTTTTTCTTCAATTGTTTTTGCACTAAGATTATAATTTCCAGGAAGATCTACTATATCTAATTCATAAACTTTTCCATTTTTTTCAAGCCTATGTGTTCCTTCACTTTTTTCAACTGTTTTTCCGGGCCAATTTCCAACATGTTGGTGCATACCAGTTAATTCATTGAATAAAGTACTTTTTCCAACATTTGGATTACCAGCAAGTCCAATTCTTAGTGTTTCCATTAAATTTATTCTCCAAAAAAATATAATTTTATAAATATTAAAAAAAGGATTATGCTAAATAAAAGCATAATATAATTTTATAAAAATAAGATAATTAATCTTCTGATAATTCTACTACAATATCTTCTGCTTCTTCTTTTCTTAAAGCAATATCGTAACCTTTGACCTTAATTTTTAATGGATCTCCTAAAGGTGCAACATCTACTAGTTTAATATCTGCTCCTTTAACAAAACCCATACTCATTAAATGTCTTTTTAACTCCCTATGTGGTTCATCAGCATGTTTAGAACCATTATGATCATGAAATGACACTATTTTCCCATGTTGACCTTGTTTTAACTCATCTAATCTTTTTATACGATTATCATTTGGGATTAAATGTTGATGTTCATGATGTAAGTCTTTTTTATTATGTGGCAATTCTTTCACCATTAAAATATATTAATAAAATTTAGGTTATCCTAAAAGTATTACTAAATTATATTGTGTAATAAGTAGTATATAAAATTTTAGATTATATTAAAAATATCAAACATTCAGAAAAAATAAAAACTAAAAAATGATATAAATAAAAATTAAATAAAAATACAGAATTAAAATTAAATTGAGGTTTTTTTATGCTCTAAATTCTCAGCTACACACATTTTACAAACAGCATTTGGAGAATCTTGTTGAGCTTCCTTAACTGGGCAAAGATATTTACCATCCTTTTCAATAACATATAAATTCCCAGGGAAAGGTGTTCCTACAGGATGAATAGGCTCATCCAAAATAAAAGTAGTGTAAAAACTAATTAATGCATAAATAAGTGGGAATTTATCCCCCGGCTTTCGAGAATTAACATCTTCATCATACTGATTATTAAACAAATCTATAGCTTCATCCAACTTAAATTTATCAATAAAACCCACATAATCTTTCCTATCACTTTTAATATCTGTAATGCGTAAAATAAAAAATTTTATATAAACAGCATCAAATTTATCAGCATATTGTTTTTGAATATAAAAATTCTCTTCTTTCAAAGCAATAGACGCCATCATCTGATCATATACACTAATAGTTTTAGCATAAACTTTCAATATATCCCTAACACTATTTTTACTAATATCCTCCATAGCTAATAATTGGTTTAAATCATTGAATAAATCCATAATTTTCACACTATTTTTTTAAATTTTCAGCTATACTTTCAGCCAAAATTTTTAAATTCTTTAACCCTTCTTCATTTTTCTTAAAATCTTTAACTTTATGACAAATTAAAACATTATCTTTAGATGTTTCAACTAATTCCATTTTTGTAGATAAAAAATACTGATTTAATCTATCTAAAGTAGCACCACTATCTTTATAATGTGTAACTACAATACTTGCACCAAGTTTACCTTTTAACTCTTTAGGAGTTATAGAAAAACAAACACGATCTAAATTTGCACATAATGCTCCAGTAGGACCACCATAACATACAGGAGAACCTAAAACAACAGCATCAAATTTTATCATTTTCTTTAAAATTTTATTAGGCAAACCACCATATTTACATTTACCAGTCTTTTTACACTTCATACAAGCAGTACAAGGATGAATTGATTTTTTACCAATATCTAAAATTTCTGAATTAATCTTATACTCTTTTAAAACTTTTGAAACTTCATTAAGAGCTGCATAAGTACAACCTTTTTTATGAGGTGAACCATTAATCAACAATACATTCATAATTTTTAATACTTCCATTATAGTTTAATTATAATATATAAAAATATATTTACTCATTCATTAAAAAAGTTTTACTAATAAAATATAAAAGATTAATTAAATAATAAATAAATAATCTAAACTTTTAATGGAGAATAAAACTTTGAATAGTAGTCAAGCAGTATATGAAGGAATAAAAAATGCTGGAATAAACTTCATTGTAAGTGTTCCATGTGTAAACTTACAAAAATTATTCGACTTAGTTGATGAAGATGAAGAAATAACTTACTTTCCAGTTACACGGGAAGAAGAAGGAATAGGGATTCTTGCAGGAGCATATTTAGCTGGCAAAAGACCATGCATATTAATGCAAAATAGCGGACTTGGAAATAGTGTAAATGCACTAGCTTCACTTTGTCAATTATACCAAATACCTTTAATTATGATAATGAGCCATAGAGGAACCAAAGGCGAACCAATTATAGGACAAGTCCCTATGGGAAAAGCCACACCCAAAATATTAGAATCACTCAATATACCATATTTCAAACCAGAAACCCCTAAAAATGCAAAAGAAATAATAAGCAAATCTTGGGAAAAAGCAGAAAAAGAAAAAACACAAATTGGAATATTACTTGAAATTAGCTACTGGAAAAGTGGAGATGGCTAAGAATGATACGTTATGATGCAATTAAAGAAATAATGGAACATATAACAGATGAATTAGTTATCTGTAATATTGGTTTTCCATCTAAAGAATTATACAAAATTAAAGATAGAAATAAAAACTTTTACATGCTAGGATCAATGGGCCTTGCATCAAGTATAGGATTAGGAATATCATTATCCCAAAATAATCAAAAAGTAATTAGTTTAGATGGTGACGGATCCATATTAATGAACTTAGGAACATTAGTTACAATAAAAAATCAAAACCCCCATAATTACATTTTAATAATCCTAGATAATGGAGCATACGGTTCAACAGGTAATCAAGAAACTTATGCTAAAAATACTGACATTCTAAAGATTGTTAAAAGCATGGGTTACAATCATGCATATGAATATGAGGAAATAGATTTTAATAAAATATTAAAAAAAGATTTAAAAGAACCCGTTATAATAAGGTTTAAAATAGAACCAGGTAATTCTAAATCACCTGTAATACCAATTTCCCCTGAAAATATAAAAAATAGATTTATGGAAAAAATTAATTAACTTTTCCCACTGTATCTCCACGTAAACCTCTACGAATAGTTTCAACAGATGTTATATCATTTGTTGAAATATTTCCAAGATTTACATTAGGACCTAAATTTAATACAAGATCTACTTGTTGATTTTTATTTGGTGCTTCCCAAAGAATTTTATTTACATCTACTTTACATTTTATAGCATCAACAAGATCTAACTTCAAATCCCCACTCTTATCATATATACCAATATTTTTACCACTTTCACGGCCTTCCATGATAACTAAATCAGAACCTGCATTTAATTCTTCTTTAATTGCATCTATACGTTCTTGTAGAGTAATTCTCTTATCTTTAGCAACACTCTTTTTTCCAACTTCACTAAGTACAAAAAAGTTTTTATTTTTTGCTATTTTAATAAATTCTAATTTTTCCTCTTCACTCATATCAGTTGAACCATTACTTATTTCAATAGCTTCAAAACCCATATTTTCAGCTTCAATGAAAAATTCCTCAATTTTATCATTTAAATAAGCTATTTCAAATAATGTACCTCCAGTATATGGAATTATGTCAAAAGATTTATACATTTCGATTTTTTCCATCACAATATCTTTATCATGAAGTATAGATGTTCCCCATCCAAATTTTAAAAAATCAACATATTCACCACAAATTTCCATAAGACTTCTAGCATTTTCTAATCCTAACCCTTTATCTAAAACCATAGTAAAACCTGAGTCTCTAGGTTTATTATTTCTTTTAGGTAATAAAAATTCAAATGATTTCATAAATTTCAAACTCCCTATTTTTTTTATAATTTAAATTCTTGATTTAATATTTTTTCTTTAAGTTCATTAGCTAAAGATTTAGCACGTTTTCTATCAGATTGACGACAAACAATAGGAATTTCAGTATCTTTAGAATTTATATCTAAATTAATTTTCCCAGTTTTTATTTTAAATGATTCTCCAATACAAACATTTTGACATACTCCACAACCAAAACACTCTAATTCGTTAATTTCTTTATTTTTAAAAGCATTAGTTGGACAATATTTCTCAACATCACAGTCTTCACAGTCCAAACAGGTATTCTGATTAAAAATAGGTCTTTCTTCATTAGATTCATCCCATACTTGATGATAATCAATTTCACCAACGGCCATGTGTCTTCCTTTTATATGTTTTACTGGCAAAGAAACATCTTTATCTAAAATGAAAGTATTTTTTAAAATGTTTTCATTGAGAATAGGTATAGGAACTGCAACAGAATCAAATACCTCAGGACCTGATGAAGTTTTAAATCCTCCTAAATATTTTTTATTCATTAGTTTAATATCTGCAGCAAGCATAAGGTTTGGATTTTCAGCATTACTTCGAGTACCATTTCCTAAAACTAATCCTTCTGCACCATTAAGTAAAACTTTAGTTCCTCTTTTAATAACTTCTTGATTTGGATCATTTTCTAATGGATTTAATTCACCACAACCACTAAATGTGAATTCTTTAAGATTTCCTTTCATTGATGGTTGGGCAAATATGCTTGTAATTCCATCTTCATCATCGGGATTAGTGAATGAACTATAATTTTTAAAAGCATTACGTGTTCCAATCATTTCTGCATTTGGGATATCATCAATAGTTACAGTATTGGAAAATTTTTCACCATCAATAGATTCAACTTCTACTTCAATTTCATTACCCATAATTAAATCTTTAAACAAAAATCCTCCACCATATTCAGGATTTAATTTACTGTGTTCTGTTCCGTGAATTATTAAATCAACAGATCCTAACCATTCATTTGGACATGGACCTACATGCCCTTCAACACCATTTAAATAAATTTTACTGGCTTTCTTGAATGATCCTCCTTCTGCAATAGGTATGTGTAATATTGCTGCAGTACCACTCATTATTCCACAAGTACCAGTAGTTACCACATCTACATCATCAAATGAAGGTTTTTCAGAATTTTTAATCATATCTTTAAGCTCTTCAGCAGTTAATACTTTTGCTTCACCTTTAGATATTTTCTCATTAATTTCTTCTTTAGTTCTAGTTTTCATTAATTGTTTACCTTCTAAAAAAAATTTTTATTTTTATAAAATATTTATTCTAAAGATTGAATTTTATTATCAAAATCTTTAAACTTATCTGCTAAACCTCTAAAGTAAGGAATATAAACTCTTGCAAATTGTAAACGTTCTGGATCCATATTATGATCTAAGATATCATTACGAATATTATTCATTTTTCTCTCAACCTCAGAATACATTAAATCTCCAGGATATTCTCCAATAAATATTCCATCTGCACCATTTTCTAAAGCATAAATAATATGCTTAGGCATTACTCTATTTACTGAAATTACTTTAATAATATGAATAGTATCAGGGTATTGTACTCGATTAACACCAATATTATCAGCAGCAGTATAACCTATATTATCTAAAAATGCTAAAATACGTCTTTCACCAGGTTTTTTATCCTTTAACATTCCATATATTGTAGCAAATATTTTCTCAT
Organism: Methanobacteriota archaeon; assembly: GCA_023440975.1. GTDB lineage: Archaea > Methanobacteriota > Methanobacteria > Methanobacteriales > Methanobacteriaceae > Methanobrevibacter_A. The sequence goes on from JAEZRD010000102.1 coordinate 17,500, forward strand.
CAACATTTCCATTAATATTAATAGCATTATGTTGGCAAATTGTTAAGCATTTTCCACAACCAGAACAGCTCATTGGATCTATAAATAATTCATCATCTATAACACTCATAGCTTTGTATTTACACATTTGGATACAATCACCACATAAGTTACAAATTTCATTATCTATTTCAGCTATAAATGGTTCAACTTCAATTCCATCATGCATAATTTCAGATACTTTACTTGCAGCTGCATTAGCTTGCATAATACTTTCAGTTATATCTTTAGGATCTTGTGCAGTTCCACAAACATAAACTCCTTTAACATCAGTAGTTACAGGTTTAATTTTAGGATGAGCTTCTTTTACAAACATATCCTCAGTTAATCCCACATTTAATAACTTAGCCATGTCTTTAGTTCCTTGTGAAGGTTCTATAGCAGTTGATAACACCACCATGTCTGCTTCAATTTCCTTAAATTTCTTTTGTAAAGTATCTTCAACACGTATTACTAAATTATCACCTTTTTTAACAACATCCCCCGGACGTCCCCGTATTAAACGTATTCCAGATTGTTGAGAGTGCTTATAATATTTCTCATACATTCCAGGTGTACGTATATCAGTATAACATATTACAATATCAGTATCCGGATATTTATGTTTAATAATATTAGCATTCTTCAATGCAACCATACAACAAACTTTACTACAATATTTATGACCTTCTGGTTTTTCATCACGAGAACCCACACATTGAATCATAACTAACCGTTTAGGAACCTCACCATTACTTGGTTTTTCTAATTTACCCTTTGTAGGCCCATTAACTCCCATTATACGTCCTAACTCACTTTGTGTAATTACATCCTCATAACGACTATATCCATATTCTGGTCTTTTACCTGGATCAAATAGTTCATGACCAGTAGCTATAATAACAGAACCTACAGTTATTGGAACATTTTCAGATTCCCCTTCTAAGTATATTGCATCCATACTACATTTCTTAATACATGCCCCACATTTTTTACAATTTTCCATATCTATAGTGTATGTATCAGGATATGCTTGAGAATATGGTTTGTAAATTGCTTTACGATTTGATAAACCATCATTAAATTCATCAGGAACTTCTACAGGACAAACTTTTTCACATTCCCCACAACTGATACATCTATCACTATCAACATAACGAGGATTATTCTCTAAAACAACACTGAAAGTTCCTGCTCGTCTATCAATACTTTTCACTGTAGTATTAGTCAAAATATTAACATTATCATTTTCAACTACATTTTTAATAACAGGATTAAGAAGACATAATCCACATTCTTCAGCAATCTTAACAGGAGAAAAAACTTTACCAATTCCAGCCATATGCCCTCCAATACTAGGTTTTTCTTCAATTAAAAAAACCTCATAACCTTGACGAGCTAAACTAGTAGCAGCACTTATACCACTAATACCTGCACCAATAACTGCTACACTATTAGGAGTCTGACAAAGAATTGGATCTACAGCATGAGATTGTTTAACTTTTTCAATACTAGCATTAACTAAAGTTATAGCTTTATCTGTAATATTAGCATCATCTGGATGAACCCAACTACATTGCTCTCGTAAATTAACCATATCCATCAAATAAGGATTTAATGGTTTAATATAATCCTGAAAAGTTTTTTCATGAGAAATTGGAGAACATGCAACTATAACAACACGATCCAAATTATTAGAAATAATATTATCCCGAATAATCTTTCGACCATTTAAACTACAAAGATTAGTATAAACTTCAATAATTTCAGCATCAATCTCTTCTTTCAATCTTTCAATATCTACTTTATCAGAGATATTTCCACCACATTTACAAATAAATACCCCTATCTTAATATCAGATTTATTTTGCACTGGCGATTTAATAGACATATTATTTCCCCTCTTCTTTAATTTCTTTAAATTTTTCAAGTATTGGTTCTAATTTCACACTATGAGTTTGTATACCCGCCACAGTATAAGGATCCGCACCCATAGACAATGCTATAAGCTGACTAACATTCAAATGATAAATACCAATTTTTTCACCAATTTGTTTTTCTATTACCGGTTGATACCTATCATATTGAATTTGACAATTAGGACACATATGAAGCAAGATGTCCACATTCTCATCTTTAAGTGAAAGTAATTTCTCTTTAGTAACTTCTAAAGAATAATCCCTATTAACAAATCTTTGACGAAATCCATTTCCACAACTTAATCTTTTATGATCATACCATTTAACAGTATCCACACCACAAGCCTCAGCTAAATCATCTAATAACATGGGATTTCTAACCCCATCAACAGTATCTTCATAATGTACCTTACAATAATGGCAGGCATGATGAGTAGCTATTCTAAAATCACTTAAATTATATTTACAAAGATCACTAATTTTATCACGATTATTGTACAATACTTCAACAACATGGAAAATATTTTCCCTAGAATCTGTATCTCCTTTGTTATAACATTTATCTTCTAATCCTGCCTCAATAAATATATTATTAACTTTTTCTCTAACTTCATCATTATTATTTAATATATTAGCTGATTTTTTATTAATTGCATAACAAGTTGAACATAACATAACTAAATTAGGGTGATCTAAAGATTTAGCTAAATTAAAATTACGAGCAGCTATAGCAGTTGTACTTAATTCATCAAAAACATCACTATAATGCCCTAATCCCGTACAACAAGTCTGTTCTGGAGAAATTATATAATCTAATCCTAATTTATCAAATATGTATTTTGTTGAGGATTCTATTCCTGGATATTCAACATTAACCATACAAGATTTAAAAAGTAAGAATTTTTCATTAGGTATATCCTTCATAAGTCATCTCCCTCATTTTTAATCTTTTTTAAACGTTTTTGAAAACCTGAATATTTTAATATTAAGTCTACTTCATCTACAGTTTTTTTTGGAGGATTTAATGGACCTAAATCTAATTCATCCCTTATACTTGATAAATTTGCTTTAAAATTTACCCACTCAGGACCAAAATCTCTAGCCAAATCTTTTATAAAATTATTAGGGATACTTCCAGTACCCTGATTAATATAAGTTTCACCATAATTTGCAAATGGTTCTAATTTATCATTTACTTCATCCTTATCAAATGCAATTTGTTTAAGTACCTGATTAACCTCACATACACTATTTCCTACTGGACAAATACTTTGACAAGTATAACAATAAAAACAATCCCATAAAGTTTCATCTTTGATTATAGTTTCATCACCCTCAAGTACTCTTTCAATAATATCTCGAGGATTATAATCACTGTGTTTAGCTGCAGGACATACACTTGTACACATTCCACATTGAACACAACGTAACAATCCTAAATCTTTAGATGATCTAGGATTTTTAATTATTACCTCTGCAAGTTCTAGAGGGTTTTCATTAATTTTTTGAGTATTCATAAATATCAGTTCCAAAAAAGAATAAGGGAAAAATAGTTGTAAAAATTCCTTAATTAATTTAATATTATTAGATAAATCTACATATATAAGTTTTTTTATTAAATATACTAATGTAACCTTATTAGTTCAATTAATAATTAAATAAATGAATAAATTTTAATAAAAATAAACAATAACAACATTTTTTTAAAATTTTATTAGTTCATAAAATGATAAAATTTCCATTAAAAAAAATAGTTTAAAAAGATTAAAATAAGAATAATAATAAAAAATATAAGTTAAACTTATACTTTCCAAATAAAATAACTCTAAAATAAGAATAAAAAATAATCAAAAGAAATATAGATTATTTAAAAAAAATTAAAGTTAACCCAATAAGCTTACATAAACACTTATTTAAAAAATGAAAAATCAAGCTAAAAATTTTATAAATAAAAAATTTTATTGCAATAATATGATTACATGAAAATAAAAAAAAGCTAAAATTACTTAATTAATCTATTTCCTCAAAGTTTTCAAGGTCAAATGAAGAATTAATACCTACAATATTTGGTAAATCACCAATCATACCTATATAATCGTTTAAAATAATAATCCCTCCATTAAAATAATCACGAAAATCTTCTGCAAAATCTAAAGCATTGTTAACAGCATCTTCATCTGTTTTACCTTTAACATGATTACAAATACTAGTAGCTAAACTATCAGCATAAGCCGTATTCTTACTTATAATACTAACAACATCTGCTTTACCAAAGCTAGTTGAAAATCCCACAGTAGCAGATGAAGAGCAAATACCCAATTTATTACCTGATTTAAATTTAAAACCTAATTTACCAGAAAATGAAGATTTCCCTGCATAAATTCCACAAATAAAGTCTTTATCATTAACAAAACTAATATCCCCCCCATTATCCACAATAGAATACTTACTTCCACAATTAATTAAATAATCTCGAGAAAATTCAGCTATAGTGCCTGCTAAAGCAGCAGTAGGACCTACACCTGCAATTTGCCCAGCATCACACATTTTCTTAATAATTTCGGGAGCATCATCATCAGGATTTATAGGGTCAAAACTTCCACTAAAAATAGGATGATATTTCATATAATTCTTAATATCATATCTAACATTTAAAATATAATCTGTTAAGTTATTTTGAGATAAATCAGTTATTAAATTGATTTTAGTCTCTTCAATATCAATTTTTGAATTAAATGTATTAAATTTCATAAAAAAAGGGGGAAAATAATTTTTATAATCTTTTATTAAGTATTTTTCTAGGATTTTCTATTAATGCATTCATGGCTTGTGCATCATTTAATCCTGCTCCTCGAGCAATATTATAAGCCTGTTCAAATGTGATTAAATCTTCAGGTGCATGACAATCAGTATCAACAATTAAATCTGCACCAATTTCTGTAGCTAATTGAGCAACATGACCATTTCCTAAACAGTGCCCTTTACGAGCTGAAATTTCTAAAGCAATACCATTTTCTTTAGCCAAAATAACTTCTTCTTTAGTGATTAATCCAGGATGGCCTAATATATCTATATCAGATTGTAATGCTGCATGGTTTGTCCCTTCAACTACAGGTTCTGCAAGTGTTTCTCCATGAACAACAACTATTTTTGCACCTAATTCTCGACAATGTATAGCTAGTTCACCAATTGATTCAGCAGGAACATGTGTTATTTCTGCACCTAAAACTACATTAATACCCCACTTACTGTTAACATCATCTATTGCACCCATTAATTTAGGTAAGTTTTCTACATTAGAATAATCAACATGATCGGTTATAGCTATTGTATCATGATTTAAAACATCAGCTCTACGTGCTAATTCACTAGGCAATAATTCACCATCACTAAATAAACTGTGCATATGTAAATCTATTCTTTTATATACCAAATCAATAATCTCCTTTAAAATATAGGCATTCTTATATAATATTTTAGTTATATCTTAAATTATATTATATTAAATATTTAAGGGTTCATATTTTTTTAGTAATATTAATATTTTATTTTTAATATAGAAGTCGTGATAGAAAATGAAAGAAGTTAGTGTATTCGTACCTTCACATATTACTGGTTTTTTTAATATACATGATGACACTACCCCATTACAAACAGGATCTAAGGGTGCAGGAATATTATTAAACCGTGGAATTACAACTCAGATTAAATTAAACCCAAATGGAAAAGAAACAGAAATAATCATTAATGATGAATGCAAAAGCGAAAATGAAACTGTTATTCGTAAAACTATTGAATTAATGAAAAATGAATTCAATTTTAATGAAAACTTTATTATTAATCAAAAAATTGATGTTCCTGTAGGTTGTGGATTCGGAACAAGTGCCGCATCTGCATTAGGTGTTAGTTTAGCATTAACTAAACTAATTAAACTACCAATTTCCCCATTAAAAGCAGGACAATATGCACACATCGTTGAAGTTAGTCTTGGTACTGGACTTGGTGATGTTATAGCTGAAATGGAAAAGGGTTTAGTTCTTAGAATAAAACCTGGAGCCCCAGGATATGGAGAATGTGAAGTTATAAACACAAATAATGATTTGTATACAGTAACTAAAACATTAAGCGGTCTTAAAACCAAAGACATTATTACTAATCCTAAAGAAAAAGAAAAAATAACTAATGTAGGATTAAAAATGGAAGAAAAATTCATTAAACTTCCAAGTATTAACACTTTTTTAAACTATTCTTACCAATTTGCAGAGCAGACAGAACTTCTAAATTCTAAGGTTAAAAAAGTAATAGATGATTTAAACACAAAAACATTCGGTGCAAGTATGGCTATGCTTGGAAATACCGCTTTTGCAATAACTGATAACATAAGCGAAATTGATACTGATGAATACGCAATCTCCAAATTATACACTGATGGAATTAAATATTTATAAAAAAATAATAGGATTAATTTTTATATGATTCAAATTGCTTACAAAATGAAGATGTACCGAGAGATTTTAGATAATATATTGAAACCTAATGATACTGTTTGTGAATTAGGTTGTCATGTTGGTAAGTCTAGCCAATTCATTTTAGACAGAATATCTGATGGGGAACTTATTGCATTAGACAATAGTCCAGAAGCAGACAATAAAATGAATATTTTAAAAAAAGATTATTCTAATTTAACTTTTATTAATTGTGATGTTAGATTACATGAGAGTTTAAAAACTGTTAAAGAAAAAATTGAAAAATGTGATGTTTTAAGTGTCGATTTAGGCGGTGGTTATCATCCAGATACAGTTTTTAAAGTTTATTATATTTGGTCATCCACTTTTAAACCACGAGATACAATTATTAGAAATCGTGGATTAATTGATTTTCTAAACACTGCTAATTGTATGGAGAATATTCACTCTGAAAATGGTTATCTTGATAGTTGTGGAGATATGGGTATTCCTCCACAAATTAAAGAATTTCAATTATGGAGTAAAAAAATTTAATTATTCTTTTTTTAAGGGAAATACTTTTAAATCTTCATAAATAGGGCCATTAGAAGTTAAAGTACTTTTCTTCAAATGTAATTTATCAACAGTCATTTCCCCAATGAAAACTTCATTATTTTCTTGGATAATTTTTTGAACTTTTTGTTTATTTTTAGCATTCTTCATTCTACCAATAGTTAAATGACTAGTATAATTTCGCTCTTTTTTAAATCCTAATTTATTAAACTCATTATCTAATTTCTTTTCTAATAACTCTAACTCGGAATTATTATCAATCCCAACCCAAATAACTTTTATATGATCAGAATTAGGAAATGTTCCCATTCCTTCAACACGTAAATTAAATTGTGAAAAATCTTTTAATACATTATTAGTTGCTTTTTCAATTTTATTTAACTTATCTTCTGAAACATCACCAAAGAACTTAAGTGTTAAATGCATATTATCTGCTGTAACATACTTAATATTTGCATCTGTATTTTTAAATTCTTTAATTAAATTATTAATTAATGGTTTTAAATCTGGTTCAATTTCTATTGCTAAAAAGCTTCTAATCCCACTCATTATAATCACTTACTAAAAAAAAGGAGGAAAATAAGTTAAAAAAACTTATTTTTCTATAATAGTTTCATCAATTGCCATTCCAAAGTGTCTTGCACTTTCATCAATGAAAACTTTAACTTTATCACCAGGTTTTAAATCTGACACACTTACAGCTTCATCATCTGCAGATACTACACGTATTGTTTCAGCATTTTGTAATAATGATTTGATTTTAACATCTTCATATTCTGCTTCTAAAAGTAGTAATGGTCTTTTTTCAATTTTACATCTTCCCACTATACTTTGACGTGTTGTTCCATCTTGGTTGACAATTAAAACTTCATCTCCAGCTTCAAGTTCAGCTAAATATCGTGTTTTATTACCTGGCACCATCACATAAGCTTGTACCGGTCCAGCATTAACTCTAAAAGGTCTTGATGCAACATATTCACTTTCTAATGATTCACTATGCACTAAAAACATTGCTTTACTATATGATCCTACAAGCATTCCTTCTCCTGGAACCATCATAGAAGTCGTATCAATACAAACTCGATCTCCACTACCTAAAGCTTTAACATTGGTAATTGTGGCTTCTTTTAAATTATATTGTTCTTGTGATAGGTTATCGATTAAATCAGCCATTTCTTTAATTTGTGCAAAGTCTTTAGGTTCGAAAATTACTCCGTCAGTTCCAATTTCTAAAGTCTCAAGGGCTACTTTTGCTTCATCAGTATTTGCAACAGCCGCTATAATTTTAACATTTTGGGTTTGTAAATCTGCGATGATATTTTCTAAAGGTATAACAGTCCAATCTGTACCTACAAGAATAAGATAATCTACAATTTTACCTAATTTAGTGGCTAATTGTTCATGTTTCTTATCAATTATCTCAATATAAGCTGCAACTATATCTCCATCATTTTTATGATTTTTAGCATCTTGTAAGTCTTTTGATTCTTCAAGATTTTCTGCTAAAGGTAAAGTATTATCTCCTTCCCCATCCACACCAACTAAATATATTTCAGCTTCTGGATGATTTGCTATTATGTTAATGTTTGCAAGTTTATTGATGTTAGTTACCTCATCTTGAGTGTCCATAATGCAATCTATTCCAGATTCTAATGCAGTGGTTATTAAATCTTTTTTATCATCCCAAGATTTTTCAGGGGATATTATCCATGCAAATTTATTCTTCATACTAATTACCTTTCATTACATAGAATATATTTATTTAAGTATTTCTAAAGCATCTTCTACTTCCATGTTATTGTGAACTACTTCAGAGATTGCTTTAGGTATTTTTCCAGGATTTTCTGCTTGGAAGATGTTTCGTCCGAATGCTACTCCTGCTCCACCAACATCTACAGATTCTTTTGCCATTTGTAATAATTCTTCATCTGTATCAACTTTTGGGCCTCCAGCTATTACTACTGGTACGAGTGCTCCTTCTACAACTTCTTCAAAACTTGAAGGGTCTCCAGTATAATTGGTTTTTACAATATCTACTCCTAATTCACTTCCGACACGAGCAGCATGTTTTACCATATTAACATCTGTTTCTGATGTGATTTTTTGTCCACGTGGGTACATCATTGCTAATAAAGGTATTCCCCATTGGCTACAAATTTCACTGATTTGTCCTAATTCTTGTAGCATTTGTGGTTCAGTTTCAGAGCCTATATTTACATGTACACTTACTGCATCTGCTCCTAATTGTATTGCTTTTTCTACACTTGTAACTGTTACTTTATTGTTTGGATCTGGACTTAAACTTGTGCTAGCAGATAAATGAATAATTAGTCCTAAATCATTTCCATATCCTCGGTGTCCTTGTGCTACAATACCTTTATGCATAAGTACTGCATTTGCTCCACCTTTAGATATTTCTTCAATTGTTTTATCCATATCTACTATTCCTTTAATAGGTCCAGATGAAACTCCATGATCCATTGGTGCTATTACAGTTCTTCTTGTTTTTCTATCTATAATTCTTTCTAATCGAATTTTTTTACCTATCATGAGTATAACTCCTTGTTAATTTTTTGTGAAAAATAATTTTTAGTATATTAATTAATAAATCATTAAAAGTATATAAATTTAATGTACAAATAAAAACTATAATGTATTTTTATGTACAATTTATTTTGATATTAAAAATAGAAATCGAGTAGCAAAGCTACTCATATAAATCAAATGGTTCAGCTTTAAAAACATTAATATCCATATCTTCAGCTAAAGATTCAGTAGCTTTACCAAATGCTTTAAAATGATCTGAAGCAAGATGTTTATTCAAACCATCCATATCTTGCCATTTTTCGATAAAAAGATAAGTATCATCCTCGACGTCTTTATCAAAGTTATATTCAATATTTGCATCCTCTTTTCGAGTTTCCCCAACTAAAGTTAATGCAGCATTAATAATTTCATCGTCTTTACCCTCTTTAGGGGTTAATTTAGCTAAAACAAGTATCATACTATATCTCCTAAATAAAAATTTTATATAAAATTAATTTATTAATCAACAGTTATAAACTTTTATGTCAAATATCAATAATTTTTTTAAATAATGAAAAATAAAAAATAAATATAAAGTACAGAATAAAAAGGGAAAAACTACATGAATTATAAACCAATTCTAAACGAAATCAAACCAAGCACAAAAGAAAAAGAAGAAGTGCATAAAATAAGTAATGAATTAATAAACTACTTAAATCAATTATTTAATGAAAAAAATATAAATGCCGAAGCAATATTAGTAGGATCCGTTGCTAAAAACACTTTTTTAAGAGGAAAATCCGATATAGACATTTTCATAAACTTTCCTCTTTCAACAGACATAAACGATTTAAAAGAATTAGGACTTAAAATAGCATACAAATGTAGTGAAAATTTCAATGGAAAAGCCGAAGAACATTATGCATCCCACCCGTACCTAACAAGTGTTATAAATGGTTATGATGTAGATTTCGTACCTTGTTACAAAATTAAATCAGCTGATGAACTAAAATCTGCCGTCGACAGAACATTATTACATACAAAATACATCAAATCACACCTCAAAGAAGAACAAAAAGATGAAGTTCTTCTTTTAAAAAAGTTTATGACAGAAATAGGAACATATGGATCCGAATTTAAAGTAGGAGGATTTGCAGGATACCTTTGTGAATTATTAATTTTAAAATATGGAACCTTTGAAAAATTATTAGAAAATGCACAAAATTGGCATTATAGTACAATAATTGACCTTGAAAATTTTGGAACAGGCAAAAACTTCAATGACCCATTAATCACAATAGATCCAACAGACAAAAATAGGAATGTTGGAGCTGCTTTACGATTAGAAAAAATGGTCGATTTCATAATAGCCTCACGAAACTTTTTAGATGAAACAGATGAAACAAAAAAATTAGCTTATTTCAAACCAATAATAAAAAAACAAAATATTAGCCCAGAAAATATCTTAAAAAAATTTAAAGACCGAGAAACACATACTCTCGTATTAAAATTCAAAATTCCAGAAATACCTCCAGATAGCTTACACCCCCAATTAAAAAAGACTATGGAATCTTTAAGTGAGAAATTAGAGAATAAAGAATTTAGTGTATTCAAAAGCGATTACTGGACTGATGAAAATGAATTTGCATTTTTTATTTATGAATTAAATGTTTTCAAACAAAATAAATATGTTATTCATGAAGGGCCTAAAATATGGAGCAAACAAGCTTGTGATAATTTCAAAAAACGTCGTGGAGATGAATTATACACAATAAATGATTTACTTGTTTTAAACAAAATTCGGAAGTTTCAAACTCCTGAATCATATATCACTTATGTTTTAACACCTGAAAAAATTAGTAATATTAAAGTTGGTAAAAATTTACACAATTTGATTATAGAAACATACTCATTAAGTTTAATTGATGAATTATTATCTGAGGATAAAATTAAAGATTATAATTATAAAAAAGAATTTTTAAATTTCTTAGATGATTTTATTAACCCAAATCAATATGTTAAAAGATAAAAAAAATAATTAAAAGATAAGGGACTTGACATTTCTCCCTTACTATATTTTTTACTAATTTTTATATCGCCTTTATGTTTTTATTTCCATAATTAACAATTCATTATTTTATTTAAATATAATGATTGATAATATGGTGGAATATTTTAGTTACATTAATATTTTGGTTGATATATTTTCCTTTAATCATAAAATATCATCCTCCTGAGAATCTACAGTGTTTTTAAAGAAATATTCAATAAATTCACTGTCTTCTTCTTCATCATTTTTTCTAGATTTGTTTGGATCATTATCTATAATATGTGGTGGTTTATATCCTTTATCTGTAACTTCATCTGAGCCATTTCCAAGTGGAGGTTTGTGAATTTCATCATGTATGTTGTGATGGTTTTCATTTATATTTGGACCTAATTCTCCAAATTTTTCATTTAATGGTTCGTGAGTGGTGTTGTTATCTGGGAAATTGTTTGTTTGATTTTCATCAGTTATAACACTTTTTGGTGGTTCTGTTAAATTAACATTAGTTAAGTTTTGACTATTATTTGTTGAATCACTTGAGTTAAATGTAGTATTTGTATGATTCATGTTAATTAGTATAGTTTGATGGTCTATACTGATATTATTAGATAAGTTTTCCTGATGAATACTATTGTTTGTACTGTTTTCCCAATATCCTGTATTTTGATTGTTTTGATTTATTATTTGATTGTCATTTTGTGTTTGGTTGAATTGGTTTTCATGTAATGGTTCATTAGATGTAGCTGCAAATGCTAGTGGTACAGCCACAAATGCCAATATAAAAACCAATAATATTGGTATAATAATTATTTTTCTCGTCATAATTATTTCATCCCTCGATTATTGTTATTTTTTTATTTTGGCGATATAATGAAAAATATTAGAAATTTAGTTTAAATGTTCTTTCTAAATTTTTCTTTTGGAATCTAAAGCATGAAAAATGATTTTACTACTTTTGACTCCAGTATGTTATTAACACTGTTCAAGTATATAAAGGTATAGTTTATTTTAACAAGTAAAAATGAATTATTTTTGAACAATATATAATTAAAAACTTAAAAATAGAATGAATCTTCCAAAATTGTCAAAATGAGTGTATCAACTTCAACAAAAAAAATATTTATTAACAAAATAAACATTACAAAAAGCTTTAAATAACAAATAACCCTTAAAAAAAAGTTAAAAATCATTAAACCCTACCAAAAATATTAAATTGTAATTAAAAATTAATAAAACTCTAAAAAATAACAAAAACAACACAATCAATAAAAATTCCCACATATCTCTATTAAAAGAAAAAAATAACAAATATAAGATTAAAATAACAAAATAAAAGCAAAAAATACCACATTAAATAAAAACAACTAAAATAAACCCATTTATATCAAAAAAGAAAATATTTATGAAAATATTTATTAATCAAACAATAGCAAAAATTATAAAAAATTATAAAAAACAATTTAACTAAAACAAAAACAAAAAAATAATACAAAAACAAATAAAATAAAAAATAAAAATATTTTATGAATCTTTTCGCTCATAAACAAACTTAGGCACCGCAGATTTAAGAGGATCAAAATTTTCACGATTTTTTACTTCAACACATTTCATACTTACTTTACTATGAAGACTACTAGGTAAACGTAAAATACGCTTCAAATCAATACTCACCTTAGCATCAATAGTTGAAAGATTAACTTTAGCTAAACCCTGTTCCATATCTTTATAACGACGAGGACCAATTTTATTCTTAAAAGGAACCCATTCATTATTATCCAAATAATTTCTATATTTAATCATATCTTTAAGTAATCTTGGATTAATACCATCAATATTTTCAGTACCTTTTAAATGTAAAATATCATATTTAACTCTTTTAGTAAAAACACTAGGATAAGCAATTGGAATCATAAAATGAGGCATATCTAAATTACTATTAATATTATTAGGATTAACAAATTTAGTTTTAGGAACTTCAGCACCTGCAACATATTTCAAAACCTCAGAACGTAAACCACTACCTGCAGTAACCATATCTGGATCAAGAATACGAATATGATATCCTCTACCAGAATAAATTAAATGAATATTCTTAATACCCAAATCAGATTTAAGAGTATCAATCAAATTATTAACAATTTCTAATGCTTCACCAAGACAGATTTCACATACCCCATCACAATCACAGGTACGTATTGGCAAATCTTTAGCATCTACATCAAAAACATATTCTGCTTTCTCCCATCCTTCTCTCCGACGAGGCTCAGCATAATAAGCTACACTAACATAAGCGGCAAAAGGAGCTTTAGAACGTAAAAAACGTCTTAATGATTTAGGACCCCTAAATGTTTTATAACGATCATTAGGTCCAGTACCATTATGATCAAAGCCAAATTCCTTTTTAATTATTTCTTCCATTATGAAATCTGGAACATCCTTATCAGACCATTCTTCCCTATAGTATCTTCTTCTTTCCTGTAATGTTGATGGACCAAACATAATCATCAAAAAAATAGTTTTATCAATTAAATGTTTTTTTGTATAAACTCCTATTTATATTTATATTTTTATTTAAAAAAAATATATAAAAGACATAAAAAAGATATAAACAATTCTAAAACAAGTAAAAAGATTTATATAAATAAATATGGATAATTATATAAATTAAAAAGATTAAATGTAATAAACAATCAATATAACCCGAAGTGATTAAAATGATTAGTGAAGAAGAATTAAAAAGCATATTCAACGACATTAGTCCAAGAGCCTTAGTAAAACCTGCTCTAGAAAATTGGATTCCTGGACAAAAAACTGGTATGACCGTAATTGAACTTGAATCTGGAATAATCAAAGGAATAGGTCTTGAACAAGGTGAAATGCCAACAGACTTAAACTATGTGGAAATATTTACTATAAATGAAAACGACAATCTTTTCCCCCCAGAATCATTTTTTAATGAAGAAGAATATAAAAAATTCTTAAGATACACAGATCGCAAAGTTGACAAATATTCTCCAGATTTAATGAGTAAATTTTGTGAAAAAGAAGATATAGATGAAGAAGAACGTAAAATCAGTATTTTAGCAGATTGTATTGAAGATTATAAGTTTATGAATTTTAATGATTGGGAAAACAGTATTATTCAAAATTACCACAATGAATGTGACAACTCATAATAAAATAATTATCTATTCCCCTTCACTATCTTCTTTTACTTTACCTTCTCTAATCATTCTACTTTTTTTAATACCATAACAACTTAAAGGATTATTTATCTTTTTACAATCTTTATCTTGATGACATAACTGTGGAAGATGCATTTTAATTTTCTCACAACTCATAGGAGTATACCATTTAGTTTCACCTTCGTGAGATAAATCCGGAGTATCATGCATACCAAATCCTAATTTAGAAATAATATTTATTTTTTCTTGTGGTTGATCCTCAAATAATGGAGGAGTACAATTATCTGCAGCTTCATAAATAAGAGGTAAAATCTCATTTTCAGTTATAACTAAATTTTTATCAATATCTGAAACTTTAACACCTCCTTCACTAGCAAAAATAGCTGGATATAAACGAGCATAAGACACAAAACTAGTTAAAAGAAGAACTATCGCATCATTACGTCCACCTGAAGACACCCCATTAACCGTTTCAGATATACATGGAGGAAAAGCCTCACGAATTAATTTTCCAATTTTAAAATTACTTGCATTAGCATAAAAACTACTATATTTAGTCATTTCTTCAGTTATAACCTTTTCAACCTGATTACCTATTTCTTCTATATTTGGATGAATATTTACAAAAGTAGATTTATCTTTAATCATTTTAATGTAATTTTCAGTATTTTGCATTATTAAACGAGCTAATATTTGTTCTTTTAGATTTTCACCAACTAAAAAATCATACATACTTTCAGGGCGTCTATCAATTCTATTAAACTCCTCTGCATAATTACTTACAAAATCATCCCTGCCTAATACAATATTACCATTACTTAAACATAAATCGGTTAAAGATAATTTTCGAGTATCAATAATATCTTTTAAAATAGTCCATTTAGTACCATCAGTAACAGACAACTGTTTCAAAATCTGATTTACAATATCTTCTCTTTCATTAGTCATTAAACGATTTAAACGATCTAATATAAGTAATCCTTCAGATTCTATAAAAAGTTTAGTTTCTCTTGATGTAATATTAAATTTAGTTGCTATAGCTTGAGCTAACATATGAAAAACAACAACATCTTCTTCCATAATATCTTTATTAAAAAGATAGGAATAATCTCTTAAATCATATTCTTTATTATTTGTTCTTTCAATATACCAGTTAATTCTTTTAACTGCTAAATCACCATAACTTATTGGCACATAATCTGAATCTAACTTTTGACGTACACTACTGTTTATAGTGTTCACTAATTTTTCATTATATTCAAATGCATCATCCAAATTACCTTTTTCAGACACAATTTTCCTACTTTCTTCAGCTAATGGATTGATATATGGAATTAAACTCATTGTTTCATATTTTTTTATAAATTATTTTTTACTATTTCGATATTCATGAGCAAATGTAGCATCATAAAGTTTGGAATCATTAAAGTCTCCAGGATTTAAAACATCCCCTACAATTATCATAGCAGTTTTAGTAATATTAGCTTCTTTAACTTTATTTACTATATTTTCAAGAGTTCCTTTTATAATTTCTTGATCTGGCCATGTAGCTTTTTTAACAACAGCAACTGGAGTGTTAATTGGATAATTTTTAGTTAATTCACTGACAACTTTATCAATCATTCCTACACCTAAAAATATACACATTGTTGCATGATGAGAAGCTAAACTTTCTAGAGATTCATCTTTAGGTTTTGGTGTTCTACCTTCAGGTCTTGTAATTATAACTGTTTGAGATATTTCTGGTAAAGTTAATTCTGTTTCTAAAGCGGCTGCTGAACCAAAAACGGAACTAACACCAGGTATAAGTTCATAAGGAATATTTTTTTCTTTTAATAATCTTATTTGCTCTGCAATAGCACCATAAATACTTGGATCTCCTGTATGAACACGCGCTACAAGTTTATCTTCACTAGTTGCTTCTTCCATAATGTTAATTATTTCACCTAAGTCAAGTTCAGCACTATTATATACTTCTGCATCAGATTTACGATTATCTAATACTTTTTTGTTAACAAGTGAACCTGCATAAATTATACAATCAGCTTTTTGTATTGTTTCATATCCACGAATTGTTATTAAATCTGGAGCTCCTGGACCAGCACCAATAAAAATTACTTTTCCTACCATTATAATCACCATATATTCATGTTAAATAAAATTTAATTAACCATAAAATCAATTTAATCAAAGTATCAAAATTTAAAATAAATTCAAATTCATAAATAAAAATTAGTATTTTTTAACTAATATAATTATATACCTGTTAAAAAAAAATTATAAAAAAATTATTAAAAAAAGAAGGAATAAAATGGAAAAATATTAACCTTCCATATCTTCCACACCAAGAGCATCCATAACTTCCTCTTGGATTTTAATAAATTCTGCAGATTCTCTCTTTCTTGGACGTTCCAAATCAATTGACACAATATCTTTAACATGACCCGGATTCTTATCCATAACAACAACCTTATCTGCTAAAAAGACTGCTTCATCCACATCATGAGTTACAAAAACAATTGTAGTATCAAAACGTTTCCATACACCAATTAATTGCTCCTGTAAAATATGTCTTGTTTGCATATCCACAGCAGAAAATGGCTCATCCATTAATTGCACAGGAGTATGGTTCAACAAAGATCTAATAATAGCTACTCTCTGTTTCATACCACCAGAAAGTTGGTGAGGATAACTATTTTGGAAATTTTCTAACCCTACTCTTTGAAGATATCTTTTAGCATCCTCAGCATTTTTTTCTTTTTGATCAGGATGTGACATGTTTAAACCAAACTGAACATTATCTAAAACAGTCATCCAAGGGAATAAAGAATATTGTTGGAAAATAAATCCCCGTTCTTTTGAAGGACCAGTAACTAAACCAGTACCATCATGAACTTCCCCAATATCAGGTTTATCCAAACCTGCAATAATACGTAAAAGAGTTGTTTTTCCACATCCAGAAGGACCTAATAAACATATAAACTCTCTATCTTTTATATCCAAATTAATATCATCTAAAACTTGGAGAATATCCTTATCTTCTTGTTTAAAAGATTTACTTATATGATTTACTTTTATTGCCAAAATATTATTCTCCTATAAAACTTTATTTAATTATTATTTTACCAAAATATTTGATCTTGAGCTTTTCTAAATAAGTAATCAAGAACTATTCCTATTATACCAATTACTAACATTCCAACTACAGTAGTACCTGTGTCAAATAAGTTTGTTGCAGTTAATATTAAATAACCTAATCCACTACTTGAACCAATCATTTCTGCTGAAATTGTACACATTAATGCTATACTAACACCGACTTTTAACCCTGAAACAATATAAGGTAAAGCTGAAGGTAAAGTTATACGATATAAAATATCTAAAGGTTTAGCTCCAAGAGTTTGAGCTGCTTCAATAAGAACTTTTGGTGTTCTTTTTACTCCATCCATAGTATAAACAAGTATTGGGAATACACAGCCTATAAATATGATAAATATTGCAGGCATTGTACCTATTCCAAACCATAAAATACTGAAAGGAATCCAGGCTATTGGAGGTATTGGGCGTAATATACTTATAACTATACTGCAAAAGTCTTCAAGTGATTGGAAACTTCCCAGAAGAATACCTAATGGTATAGCTACTATAGATGCAAGTATTAAACCTGAAAATACTTTAAATAATGTATCGATAGTATCTTTAATTAATCTACCGTCAAAAAATATTGTGTAAGCAGATTGACAAACTTCAATAGGCCCTGGCAATGTATATGAAGTAATTAAACCTAAAACATCAGTTATAATAAACCATACAATTAATATTGCAATTGGTAATATTATGGGCATTACTATTTTCTTTGTATTCATTAAATCATCATCAAAAAAATAAATTTATTTAAAATTATTAAAAACTGAATATTACTTAAGTTTTCTTAATATATAAAATAATCTAAAAAAAATATTAACAATTGTTAATTTAAAAAAAATAAAAAAATAAAATATGAAATTAAGCAGTACTTTTTGTAGTATTAGTACTGTTAACGTCATAAAATATTTTATCATCTGAAAGTTTCTCTTTCATTAAACCTAAATCAATTTCAATTTGCATAAATTGATCCACACTTTGTTTGAAAGTTGAATTTAAACCACTAACAAAATGACCATTCTTAAGAGATTGTTCCTCAATAGTTGTATTAGAAACTATATCACTAGGTAATAATTTAGCAGCTGCCGCAGGATTTTCATTTATGAAATTAGTTGCATTTTCATGAATTTGTAAAATCTTACTAAGTTGATCTGGATGGTTTTTAATAAAATCATCACTAGCGACAATTACACAACATGGGTGTCCAGGCACAATTTCACTAGAATTTTCAAGAATTTTACCATATCCTTTCATAACTGCTGTAGTAGGGTATGGTTCTGGATTTACCATAGCATCTATTTTTCCTGATTTAAGAGCATCATTCATATTTGCTGGTTTCATAGCAGAAATTTCAACATCACTAGCATTTACTCCGTTCTGTTTAAGAGCATATTTAAGTAATGTATTCTGAATAGATGCTTCACCTAATGTAGCAACTTTTTTACCTTTAAGATCTTTAACACTAGTTATATTAGAGTTTTTAGCTACAACTATAGCACTACCCTCTTGTTGAGCAGAACCAACTATTTTAGCAGGCACTCCTTTTTCAATACTAGATAAAGCAGGTGCAGTTCCTACATATGCAATGTCTAATTCACCACTAGCTAAAGCAGTCATTTCATCCCCACCATTGTTGAATTGGACAGTTTTAACTTTTAATCCTTGTTTTTCATATTGTTGTTGAGCTTGAGCTACATATAATGCAGCATGATGATCACTAGGTTGACAACCAATAGTTATAGTACCATCATCTTGACTGTTCATGTAATAATAAGCTCCACCAATTGCAGCAAGGATTATTATAATTATTACTGCAATTAAAATTTTTTTATTCACTTATATCACCAAAATTTTTAAAATTTTTATTTATAATGAAAGAAAAAATAAATTTTTAGAAAAATATTCTGAAAAATTAAAATATAACAATCATTATATAATTAAGATTGTGAAACTTTCTATATATAACTGTTTTCATTAAAAAATTAGATGTAACCTTAATAGTTCACTAAACTACACAAAAAACCCGACAAATAATATAAATGTACAATATAATACTTTTTTTATTCAAATCATAACAGTTCAAAAACCATGTATTTTAAAAAAAAATACTTAAAAAATAAAAAATTATTTAATAAAAAAACAACACTAGAATAGTTAAAAATATTCTTAAAATAAAATAAGCTACAAATTAAAAATTAAATAAATAATTATCCCTAAAAAAGAAATTTAAGGATAAACAATTAAATACCAACAACCTTACATTTATTCATTAAGATAATTATCAGTTTCTTCATCTTTATGATAAAAATCTGGATTTTCCAATAATTTATCCCTGAATAATTTAGTTATACGACTAATACATTGTCTACTATAACCAGTCTCTTCTACTAACTCTTTAACTGTCTTAGTATCCATATTAAATAATATGTATATCATAACACCTAAGGGGATTTTGCTTTTATAGAAAAAAGTACCTGTAAAATCATTAAAATTTGTTCCACAATCTTTACATGAATATCTTCGAACTCTACCTTGAATTCCACGATTGTTTATATTATAAGATTTACAATGAGGACAGTATACTCCATAAACCCATCTTATACTTCTAAAAAGAGCCATTGCAAGCTGTTCATCAGGCATTTCTACTTCAGGATTAGTTATACTAATCATATTATAACCTTTATTTACATTATTAATAAATTTTTGTAATAATATGCTTACATAGTAATACTAATTAAAATAATTTATAAAAAAAAGTAAGTGAAATGAATTATTTTACAATAATTCTTTTCTTAAATCTATTGTATCTACTAAATCAGGACCAGTACTAACTATAGTTACTGGCACACCAGTTTCAGTTTCAATTTCTTGAATAAAATCTTTTGTTTCAGCAGATAAATCACTTAAACTTTGTGTACGAGCACAATCAGGATACAAACGATCAACACAAGTTAAAGCTATTTGAGTTGCACCATTAATTCTGCATGATTCTTTTGCAAGTTCAAAATCAAAAAGACCAACTCTTCGTCTACGACCAGTTACAGTACCATATTCTTCAATTTCCATTTCTTCTGCTTTAGCTTGATCAATTTCAGTTTGGAATGGTCCTTCACCTACACGAGTAATGTAAGCTTTAAATACATTAATTACTTCATCAATTTTAGTTGGACCAACACCAACATCAGCTGCAAAAGTACTAGCAGTAGTATCTTTACTAGTTACAAATGGATAAGTTCCATAGTATAATGAAAGTCCAAAACCTTGAGAACCTTCAATAAAAACATCATCTCCAGCATCTATTTTATCATTACAAGCTATAGAAACATCAGTTAAATAATCTTGAAGCTCCGGAATATCTTTAGCCATTTTAGCAGTTCTAAGAACACGATCACTATTTGCAGGACCACATCCTGAACCAGTACTACCAATTTTCTTAAATAAGTGTTCTGAACCTCTATCCCGTTCTTTATCTTCTTTAGTAATCATACTACAACGAGGATCTACGAGTGTTCTATCTTTTACATCAAATTTATCCAAATATTCTAATTCATGGAAAAATACTTCAGGATCCACTAATACTCCAGCCCCAATAAGAAGTTGAGCATCTCTTTGAACAAAACCAGATGGAATGAGTCTTAATCCATATTTTTCACCATCTAAAACTACAGAGTGGCCTGCATTAGGACCTACACCAGCACGAGCTATAATACTAGGCTTATCTTTATCACAAAGGTAAGTTATACATTTACCTTTACCTTCATCTCCCCAAGCTCCACCGACTAATATACTACAAGTCATTATTTAAAATCTCCTAAAAAAAACTTTTATAAAAAATTTTTTCTTAACATTCATAATTTAAATGATAATCAATTATAATTAATATGATAATTAATTCACCAAACAAATATTATATTTTTAAACCTTTATAAAATTTACCTAAAAATTATGCAGCTTCTAAAATGTCTAAGAGAATTTGAAGATATTTATATCTATCATATTTCCATTCCTCATTATAACCTAAGAATTCATCAAGGACCAAATGATTTCCCTGACGTAAAATAGCTAATTGAACTATATCCTTAACTTCAGCATCTATTTTACCATCCAAAATCAATTGACCAAAACCTGTAGCTATAATAGTAACATCTAACATTATTAAATCTTCATCAAAATTCATATCTTTAATAATTTTTAGAATATTAACATCCTCAATTATACTATCATTATAATCTGTTAAATGTAAATCCCAACAACTTAAAATCCATTCAAAACAATTAATTAATGGCACTCCAGGATTATCATTTTTCCAATCACACAACTCAGCAAATGCCATATATCCTTCATCAGAACCAAATGGAGCTAATTGATCAACACAATCCCAAAAGAACTCATAATCCGCTATTTCTACTGCTCTAGGATTAGGCGTTTCACCATAAAAATCATTAGAGACCTTTAAATAATCATATCCTTTATCTGTATTCTTCATAATAATCAAAAAATAGTTTTAATTTAAATTAATCTTAAATGGTAATGCTTCACAAACTGAATCAAAAGCATATTCTTTATTAGTACCTTTTTTATTCCAGTAATCTAAATAGTAAACACACCATTTATTAGATAAATTTTTTATATCCTCATCATTTAAACGTTCAAAATCATTAAAAAAATGTATATTATTTCCACCAACAGCAATACTCACAGTACCTGCAGTAAAACACAAAAGGAAATCATAACCATTATTTCCTTCTTCATAATTTTCAACTAAAATCTTTTTATTTTTATAATAACTAGCTATAGCTTTAAGAAAATCACGATCTTGAAATTTAAATTGATTTTTAACAATATTTAAAGAAAATTCTTTATGAAAACTCATTAAATTATCCTTAAAATTTATAATATTAGATTCCATCAAATCTTGTAAATTATCAGATAAACCTAAAAATTTAACATCCTCAATTTCATTAAAGAATATAGCCATGAAAATATTTTCACCAAATCTAATAGCTATTTCACTACTTGAATCCTCAAACTTAATTGTTTCATTTTTAGGATTAAACAATTGAACATCTTTAAATTCCAAATATAATGCTTCAGGTGAAATTTCAAGCCATGTCCATCTACCGGATGTAGATATAATATCTTCAATTAAATTTAATGATTTCAAATCCATAATTAACCCTCAGAATTCAGTTTAATATATGTTTCCACAGCACCTTCCATTTCATATATCTCATCTTCTTCATATTTTTTCATCCATTTAAAAGGTTTAATGGAAATTCTTTCATCAACATCATGATTCCAATGAACTTCTAAATTATTAGTTTTTAAAGTTTCAAAAATTTCTTCCCCAATATTTAAAGCTAAATCTTTATCTTGGTTATAATCTCCAAAACTCAAATATAATACATCATCAGTAATACATTCTTCAATATCATAAAAAGAGTAGAATACAAATCCTCTAACATCAAATTTATTATTTACAAGATGAGTATAAATTTCCATTGCATCATTTACACCATCCTCAAAATCAAATCCTGCATTATGAATAGATACTATATTATTTTTAGCTAATTCTATGAAACTTTTCTTTAAAGAATTGAAAAAAATGAATTTACAATCTTTTAATTCTTCAAAACGAGAATTTAATTCTTTATCTATTATATTATCAATTTCAGAAAAATTGAAGTTTTCACCTATGAATTGCTCTTCAATTATTTCATTAATATCCATAGGAGAATAAAATCCAGATTTAACTAAAATACTTACTTCATATTGAATTTCTTCAGCTAATTCTTCATTCATAAGATAAAAACCTCAAAAAAATTATTTAAATATTTTCAATTTTTTTCATAGTTTGAATATTAGTTACTTTTCCTCTTTCAGAAAATCCTACAATAACTCTTTCTTGATTTATTTTAGCCATTGAAAAATCTTCTTTTTCAACATATTCATAACCTTTAAGAATAGTATATCCTTCTAAAGCTTTTTTAGGATTTACAGGATAATCAATTTGGAAATCATTATAATTATGTGAAAAATCGTCTAAATCTTCAGTGATAGGTATTTCATCTGAATGAATAGTTACAAAAAGCACTAAATCCCCAGCTGAAATTGCATAATAAGCATCAGCATTTACTAAAGGAGCAACAGTCATAAGTAATACATGAGCAACATTAATATCAACATCAGTTAAAATACTATTAGAAAATTCAGGAATATCAAATTCTTCCCCTATTTCTTTAATTTTATTTGTATCTTCTAATAAATTCTCTGGAAAACCTATATTTTCATTATCCCATGCCCAAGACCATTTTTGTTCTTTTTCAGATAATGTTCCTATAATTTGCATAGGAAATTCAATGTTTGGAAAAACAATGAGTCCATCTTCAAAATTAATATCACCAACATCTTCTCCTATGACACTTCTTAAGTTTTTTTGTCTTTCAAAAGCCATTGTTCCTGTTTTGGTGAAAATATCATTAAAATCATCTTTTTTATTTAATACATCAATTCCATTTACCATATTATCTTAAACTCGCTTTTTAATTTTATATTTAAAATGATAATTTACTTATTCTATCCATTGCTTCAATTGTATTTTCATGAGTATTGAATGCTGTTAATCGAAGATATCCTTCCCCACTTGGCCCAAATCCAGATCCAGGAGTTCCTACAACATTTGCTTCTTCAAGTAAAATATCAAAGAATTTCCAAGAATCTACACCTTCAGGAGTTTTAACCCAAACATATGGACTATTTATTCCACCATAAGTGTTTAATCCTATTTCTAAAAATCCTTCTCGAATAATTTTAGCATTTTCACTATAATAATCAAGATTTTCTTGAATTTCTTTCTGACCTTCTTCAGTGAAAACAGCTTCTGCAGCTTTTTGAACTGGATATGAAACACCATTAAATTTAGTGGTTTGTCTACGGTTCCATAAATCATTTAAAATAACTTCTTCACCATTTGAAGCTGTGATTTTTATATCACGTGGAACTATAGTATATGCACAACGTGTTCCAGTAAATCCTGCAGTTTTTGAGAAACTTCTGAATTCAATTGCACATTCTTTAGCTCCAGGAATTTCATAAATACTATGAGGAACATCATCTTCTTTTATGAAACATTCATAAGCCGCATCAAAAAGAATAATTGCATCATTTTCTAAGGCATAATCCACAAATACTTTTAATTGATCTTTTGTAAGAGTTTCACCAGTTGGATTATTAGGGAAACATAAATATATAATATCTACAGGTTCTTTTGGAAGTTCTGGTACAAAATTATTTTCTTCAGTACAAGGTAAATAAACTATACCCTCAAACATACCATTATCCATTATAGGACCAGTTCGACCAGCCATAACATTTGTATCCACATATACGGGATATACAGGATCGGTTACTGCAATAGTGTTATCAATACCAAAAATTTCTTGAATGTTTCCAGTATCACATTTTGCACCATCACTTATGAAAACTTCATTAAGATTTAAATTTACACCTAAAGGTTTAAAATCATTATCAATAATTGCTTTTTGTAAAAAGTCATAACCTTGTTCAGGACCGTAACCATGAAATGTATCTGGATTAGCCATTTCTTCAACTGCACTTTTGAATGCTTTAACAACTGTTTTAGTTAATGGTTTGGTTACATCCCCAATACCCATTTTTATAACATCCTTATCTGGATTTTCTTCCTGATATTTACTAGCACGTCTTTCTACTTCTACAAAAAGATAACTATTTTGTATTAAAAGATAATTCTCATTAATTTTTACTGCCATATAATCAAATTCCACTAAATTTTTTTAAGTTAATATTAAATTCTATAATTTATATTAATATAATATCTAATTTTTTTTAAATAAATAATTAACCTAAAAAAAAATTTAAATTTATTAAAAAAATAAAATTTATTTAAGATAAAAATATTATATAATAAATAATATTTAGTAATGAAAAAATTACTTTAAAAAAAAACTTGTGTGAGGAAAAATTAAATGAATTCACTAACATTCATAATATTATTAATAATAGCAATAGCGGGAATAAGCTCTATTGTCTGGGTAAGAAAATACTATGACAATACAGCAAAGAATATGCAGCAAAATGGAATTAAAAAACAAACTTATGGTAATAATGTACAAAATAATAAAAATAACATCCCTAAAACTGAAGAAATAGGTTCAATACTCAATTTTAATAAAAATAAAAAGAACGAAAAAGAAAACATTGAAAAATCTGAAAAAGTAAATAGTGAAGAATCATTATCTGAATCATTTAAAAGTATGTTTACAGGTGAAAGAAATACAAATCCTGAAGAAGAGATATCTACAAAAGATTTTGTTAAAGAAAGTATAGGTAATCCAACTCAGAGCATGAAAGATAAAGTATTTAGTGAATTCAATACTACACCTAAAAACAATGCTTCAAATAACAATAAACCCGCTTCATTGAAAAAAGGTTCAAAAACTATTTATCATGAAGTAGAAACTATAACTCCTCTTAAAGAAGAGGAAAAAGAAAAATTCAAAATTGAAGATCCTGCAAGTAAAAAAGAAATACGAACAAATAATTTAGCAGAAGATGATTCAATATTATCTCCAGATGTTGTAAATTTAGTAGAAAATACACCAGAAAAGAAAGAAGATAAAGAAGATGAAATTACATTAAGTAAAAATCAAACAACACTCACACAAGCAATATCTTCAAATAATAAAGATAAATCTGGTAAAGCCTTAGATTCAGAACCGATTAAACCTGAACACGAATTATCATCTAAATTAACTGAAAAAACTGAAGATACTACCCCAATGACTTCTGAACCAATGACCACAAAACAAAAAGAACAAATCGAAGGTTCAGAAAATCAAGATCCAAAAATTGACACTTCAGTAAGTAGTATTATGTCTGAACCAATGACCACAAAACAAAAAGAACAAATCGAAACTCCTAAGAAAGTTAGAAAAAGTGTTCCTAAAATCAATAAAAAAGAAAACAAAATGGATCCCGGTTCACATGTAGTAACTAAAACAGAAAAAACCGAAAGAATTGCTAGAAAAGGAAAACCTGATATTGAAGTCAAAAAGTCTGAAGAAAAAGAGGAAAAACCTCAAAAACCTCAAAAAATTATTAATGAAGAGGGAGTAGTAGTTTTAGACGAATCCGACAGAAAAGATAATGTCACATTTGATGAAATTTTAAAAGATAAAACATACAACCAACCAAACGATGATATTGATGAAATATATGAAGAAATCAACAATACCAGTTATAATCATACAGAATATGATGATGAAATTGGAAAATCATTTGAAGGATTAGATGATGCAAGTTTCCAAACTGACGATGAATATGATGAACCAATAATCCCCATCTATGCAGAAAAAAGACTTAATGGGAAAGAAGAAGAAACAGAAATAGAATTACCCGAAGAAAATCAAGAAGAAATATTAACCCCTTATGAAAACTTCGTCCACAGAGATTCTAATGAAAGAAAAATTGAAAATGCTAGTAATCGAATAGATAAATTCTATGAAAAACTAGGCAGCATCAACATGAGTAAAATAGCAAATAAAACAAAAGAGGTATATTCTGAAGGATCTAGTAAAATTTCTGAAGGATCTAATAAGATTCAAGAAAATATTTCAAGTAAAAACAAAACCGAAAAACCTCAAAAAGCTCAAAAAGCTCAAAAAATTGAATTAAAAGAAGAAAAATTACCTAATATAGAAACCCCTCAACCACATAGTAATATCCCAAAAACAACACAACAAATAATGCCTAAAGGACCAGAAAAAATTAAAGTAAATGGTAACCAAATAGAGTTACGTAGAGGAGAAACCGTTATCTTTAACCATAATGGTGAAACCTATTCCAGTACCATACTTAAAACCAAACCAGGACAAATTTATGTAACCTACAGAAAACATAGAATTTGGATTAGTACTAATTCAATTAAAAAGAAATTTTAAAATCTAAAAATTTTATTTTTTTTATTAATTTTTTTTTATAAATATTAAAAAATTTTCAAACTCTTTTTAAAAATAAATTAATTACTAAAACATATCCAAACTCTTTTTTTTTTGAATAAAGGAAATTATCATATGAACAACGAAAATAATGAAGATAAAAACCAATGGGGTAGCACCTTATCATTTTTAATGGCTATGATTGGTTCAGCAGTAGGATTAGGTAACATTTGGCGATATCCTTATGTTTTATATAGTAATGGAGGAGGAGCATTTTTTATACCTTACTTAATCGCCATACTTGTTATGGGAATACCTTTCTTACTGGTTGAATATGGAATGGGATATCATTTCAAATCATCAATCACTAAAACATTCTATAGTATCAAACCAAAACTTGAATACATTGGATGGTTAATCCCCATAATCGTATTTATGATTTTAATATATTACAGTTGTATCCTTGGATGGGATGGAATATTTTTCATTTTAAGTTTCTTTAAAGGATGGGGAGCAAATCCAAACACATTTTACACAACATCACTTTTACAATCAACTAATTCATTATCTGGATTAACTTATATTGTACCTGTGATAGCAATTTCAATTTTAATCGTTTGGGGGCTTATGTGGTTTATATCCCATAGAGACTTAGAAGAAGGTTTAGGAAAAGCTTCTACTTTCTTAGTACCATTATTATTTTTAATGATGATATTTATAGTTATATTCTCATTCACACTTCCAGGAGCAAGTATAGGTTTAGCAACATTATTTAATCCAAATTGGTCTCTGTTATGGAACATTAATATATGGTTATCAGCATTTGGACAAATATTATTTTCATTAAGTTTAGGTATGTCAATTGCTTTAACTTACGCTAGTTACTTACCAGATAACAATAAATTAAGTGATAACGTTTTAATGGTAGTGATAGCTAATTGTGGATTTGAAAATTTTGCAGCATTAGGGGTTTTCTCAATACTTGGTTACATGTCTTTACATAGTGGAATTCCAGTAGATCAATTAGTTACTCAAGGTACTGGACTTATATTTATTGCTTATCCAACAATTTTTAATGTACTGGGTAATTGGGCATATGTATTAGGACCAATATTTTTCTTATGCGTATTTTTCGCAGGAATTACAAGTACTTTAGCATTACTTGAACCAATATCTTTATCTATTCAAAATAAATTTGCATTCAGTCGTAAAAAAACTGTAACAATTTTATGTTTAATTGGATGTGCAGGAACATTAATATTTTCAACAGGAATGGGATCTTACCTATTAGGAATAGCTGATTTATTCTTAAATCAATTCGCATTATTATTTGGTATCATTTTAGAATGTTTAGTATTCGGATGGTTATTTGGTATAGATAAATTAATACCTATATTCAACAATAATAGTAAATTCAAA
Source organism: Methanobacteriota archaeon (assembly GCA_023440975.1). Taxonomy (GTDB): domain Archaea; phylum Methanobacteriota; class Methanobacteria; order Methanobacteriales; family Methanobacteriaceae; genus Methanobrevibacter_A. The sequence continues at coordinate 46,753 of JAEZRD010000102.1, forward strand.
ATTGGAAAATGGTGGGTTATAATAATTAAATACATTTTACCTTTAACATTAGCATTTATTTGGATTGGAGGAATCAGTGAAGTATTTAATACAGGAAATATTATAGAAATAAGTATAGATTTAATACTTGCAATAATAGCAGTCATTATTCCTTTAATATTAACCGCTCTCCCAATTAAAAATGAAAACTTTAAAATTATAAACAAAAGAAATGAATAAAAAAAACTTAAAGATTATATTATTTAAAAACAATAAATTATTTAAGATATTAATCAAATTTTTTAAAAAAATAAAATAAATTGTATGGGAATATAAAACTAATTTAAAGGATTTGTGAAAAATGAGTTTAAAAATTGATAAAGAAAAAAATGAAAACAACTTAACTGTCATATTAAGTGGAGAATTAGACACATTCACGTCTAAAGAGTTAGAAAAAAGTCTTGAAAATGAGTTAACTAATGTTAAAAGCTTAACTTTTGATTTAAAAGATCTAATTTATGTTAGTAGTGCTGGAATACGCACATTCATTAAAAATCAGAAAATAATGCAAAAACAAGGATCCATGAAATTAATTAATGTCCAAGACTCTGTAAAAGACTTATTCACCATGACTGGATTAATAAAAATGATAAATATTGAAGAATAATGATTTTAGGAGACTTTTAATTGGATGAAATAATATTAAAACCTGAAATCCGTGAACTAAAAACTCTTGATAAAAAAGTCACCGAATTACTTGAACCCTACGATATTAACAAAAGTACTTTAATGAATCTAAAATTAATTATCGAAGAAATATTCTCTAACATTTGTAATTATGCTTACCCTCAAAAAGACAAAGATGATTTAATTAAGATAAAAATGGATTTTTGTGAAAATATACTAAAAATTAGAATGAATTTTATTGATACAGGCATACAATTTAATCCACTTGAAGTAAAAAATCCAAAAAGCCCTAATACTATAGATGATGCCCAAATTGGTGGTCTTGGAATAAGTATAATGAAAGAATATGCAGATGATATTCAATATGAATACATAAACAACAAAAATATTTTAACTATAACTAAAAATTTAAATTAAAAAAAAAAGTAAAAAATAAAGATTTTTTTTTAAATTATATTAAATCTTTATTTATGTGTATAATAAAATGTTATTTCATTATCATTTTTAGAATCTAATCTTACAAAACCAAATCTTTCAAATTGGAGTAAAGTTCCAACATCTAAATCTTTTATATCTGTTTCAGCTACACCTTCAACTATACTAGCATCAGGCATTACTATTTTTACTTTAACATTTTCTTCAACTGGAACCCACTGAATAATGCGGGCATGATTTTCTTTTGCATCTTCAAAAGAAGTACTATGAAAAGTTACTTCTTCTCCATCTAAATCAACATTAACAGCATCCATTAAACGAACAAGACCATTTTTAAAATCTTTTTTAGGAATATATGCATCACCATCAAATAATAACTCACGATCTCCTCTTTCCGGATAATCTGGATGTAATGGACGTTTAATTAACATTTTTTCACAATCATCTTTAGAAACAGAAATTTTTACTGGATCCGCTACAAAAAAGTAACGATTAACTTTATCTTCAATAATGTTTCTATTTAATCCATATATTTTCTTCCAACTTACACTAGAATCATTCATTTTTATTCCAATTTCTTTCATTAATTGAGTGATTGTTTCAGGTTGAATTCCACGTCTAGCTAATGCTCTAAGAGTACCTAATCTAGGATCATCCCAACCAGAGTATTTACCTGATTCAATTCCTTCTTTAGCTTTACTAGTTGACAATGCAACATCAGTCATTTTTAAACGACCATAATGAATGAATTCTGGAACTTCCCAACCCATATGATTATACAAATATTTTTGCTTTTCACTATTTGCTAAATGGTCTTTTCCTCTAAGCACATGTGACATGCCCATTAAATGATCATCTACTGCAACACTAAAATTCATCATTGGATAAACACGATATTTATGACCAAGTTTAGGATGCTCTTCATCAACTATACGCATTGCAACCCAATCACGTATTGCAGGATTTTTATGATTTATATCAGTTTTAACACGTAATACAGCTTGACCTTCTTCCATTTCAGGGAATTTTCTCCAAAGCTCAAGATTTTCTTCTACAGAATTATCTCTATGAGGACATGGTTTACAATTATCTTTTAATTCCTTAAAATCTCCACCTTTACAAGTACACATGTAAGCTTTACCTTTTTTAATTAACTCTTCAGCATACTTATAATAAATATCAAATCTATCAGATTGATAATAAATTTCATCAGGTTTAACCCCTAACCATTCTAAATCTTCTTGAATTAAAGTATATGCAGGTTCAAAAACTCTTTTTGGGTCTGTATCTTCAATACGAAGTATTAATTTTCCACCATATTTTTTAACAAATTCATTATTAGGTATAGCTGCACGAGCATGACCAATATGTAAAGGACCACTTGGATTAGGAGCAAAACGCATCACAACATTTTCATGAGAACCTGGAAGTTCACCAAGCCCCTTTTCCTTTTTTTCAGGTTTTTTATTTTCAGCATGAACATTAAATTTTTCCATCTCATTTAATTGTTCATCAACAGATAATGCATTCACTTTAGCAACAATTTTTCCACTTAAAGGTCCAATTTCTTTAGCTCTACTACGAAGTTCTGCTTCTTGACTCATTATAGAACCCATTACTGCTTTAGGATTTGCACTTCCTTTATGTTTTGATGCATTTAACAATGCATGTTTATATACAATTTCCTCTAATTCATCCATAAATATCACAAAATAAATTATCAATTAAAATAAGATAATAAAAAAAATTAGCTTTAAATTAATTTCATTAATTAAATATGTAATTAGAAATATAAATATATTACAATATATTTAAAGAGGGCATATCATGAAAAATAATATTGATTGTATAAAAACTCCAGAAGATATAGATTGGGCTTATTTTTGGAGTAAAAAATTAACAGAAAAAGAAGATAGGAATAAAGATTGGAATAAAGCTGCCCCCCATTTTGCTAAATCTGCACGTAGAGATGAATATCATACTAAATTATTAGAACAATTAAACATAACTAAAGAAGATACTGTCCTTGATTTAGGTTGTGGAGAGGGAAGTATAACAATACCCTTAGCTAAGATGGCTAAAAGTGTTACAGGTCTTGATTCATCATATAAAATGCTTGAAATATTAAATGATAAATGCAAGAAAGAAAAAATTACTAATGTTACTACTATTAAAAAAGATTTAAATGAATTGAATCCTGAAGAATTAGGTAACTATGATATTGTAATTGCTTCAAGAAGTTTAAATAGTATTGTGGATATAAAAAAAGTAATTAATGCAATAAATAAAATAGCTACAAAATATGTTTACATTACATTATTTGGACCAAATAATTGGAAATTAGAAAAAGAATTTTACGAAAAAATTGGAAAACCTTTTAATGAATTTCCAGCACATAATTACTTTTTTAACATATTAATTAATATGAATATTTATCCAAATGTGATTAATTTGGATATAGGCCAATCCCGGGAATATTCAAGTATTAAAGAAGCTAGTGAATCTGGTAAATGGCGAAGAGAAGTATTGAATGATGAAGAATTAAAAAAATTTGAAGAGTATATTAATGAAATAATGACTAAAAATCCAAAAACTGGAAAATATTCCAATCCAAATGATAAAGCAGATTGGGTTTTATTTTGGTGGAAAAAATAATTAAGGAGATATTTTAAATGTTATTTAAAGTTGAAATTGAAGATATAGACGACATTGACTGGGAATATTTTTGGAAAAAGAAAATTAAAGAAAAATCAGATAAAGGAGCAAGAAAAAATTGGGATAAAGCTGCTCCGAAATATGCAAAATTGAACCAAAAAGATAATTACACAGAAAGACTCTTTGATAATTTAATATTAGATAATGAAGATTCATTACTTGATATTGGCTCTGGAGAAGGTTCTGTGAGTATACCTTTAAGTAAAAAAGTTAAAAAAGTCACAGCCGTGGATTCTTCTGAAAAAATGCTTGAATTATTAAATAAAAAGTCAGATGAACAAGGAATAAGTAATATTGAAACAATTAACATGGATATTACTGATGTTAATGTTGATAATATAGGACATCATGATATTGTTCTTGCATCTCGTAGTATTAATTTTATTAAAGAAATGGAAGAGTTATTATATAATTTAAATGATGTTGCTAACAAATATGTTTTTATAACATTATTTGGACCAAATAATTGGAGAATGGAAAAAGAATTTTTCAAATATATGAATCGTGAATACATTGAAAACCCTTCTTATATTATAATTCTTAATTTATTAAAAGAAATGGGAATTTATGCAAATGTTTTAAATCTTGATGTTGGCCCAATACGAACTTATAAAGATATTGATGAAGCTATGGTTAATGGTAAATGGAAACTTGATAATTTCACATTAGATGAACAAGATCAATTACGTGAATTTTTAAAAACATCCCTTAAAGTTGACCCTCAAACAGGAAAATTAACAAATCCCTTAGACAAACCAGATTGGGTATTGATTTGGTGGAAAAAAGTAGAGGATTTATAAAAATTAAAGGATTAAAAAATGAAAATTGAAGACAAATTAAGTATTAATGATATCGATTGGGATTATATTTGGAAAAGGGAATTAGGGGATAAAAAACCAAATAATAAAAAAGATTGGAATGATGTTGCTGAAAAATTTGGAAAATGGATTGCAAAAGATGATTATCCTGAGAAATTATTAAATTATATTAAAGTAACAAAAAATGATACTGTAATGGATCTTGGATGTGGTGAAGGTACAATTACAATACCTCTTGCTAAAAAGTGCAGTCATCTTCTTGCAGTTGATAAATCTGATAAGATGTTAGATTTAATTCAGGAAAAAATGATTGATGAGGGATTGAGTAATATAATAACTTTACGTCATGATATTCTTAAGTTAAATAAGGATAATATTGGACAATATGATGTGATTGTAGCTTCTAGATCCATTAGTGGAGCTTATGAGATGAAAGAAGTTCTTTCTAATTTAAATGATATTGCTAAAAAGTATGTTTATATTACATTTTATGGCCCCAATAATCGTAGAGAGACTAATAAAGCTTTAGAAGCGATTGGTAAAAAAAATCCTAAAAAACATGCAGATTATAGTATTATATTTAATTTATTAGTTAGTATGGGGATTCATCCTAATGTTGTTAATCTGGAATGTGAAAGTGTAAAGGGTTATGCTAATATTGATGAAGCTATTGAAAGATTTAATTGGAGAGTGGGTAATGTCTCTGAAAAAGAGCGTGAAAAATTGGATAAACACTTCAGAAAATCATTAGTTCAAAATAGTGAAGGTATGTGGGAAAATCCTAATGATAAGGGCGATTGGGTTCTTATTTGGTGGAAAAAAGAATTATAAACTTTTTTCTAAAATTCTTTTTTTAATACTTATTTAATACTTATTATTACTTTTTTTTAGAAATCGAAATAATTAATAAACATTCACAACAAATTTAATATGTCCTATTAAAATTTAATTATAAATTTTTCGAGAGGTGAATGAAGATTAGAAAATTAAATAAAATAATAGCGATAAGTATTTTTATATTATTTATTTGTAGTTTAGGTGCTGTTAGTGCAGCAGATAACAACACAACCAGTGTTACATCAGCAACTACCAATTCTATAAGTTCTAATACTAACATAACAACTATAAATGAAGTTAGTACAATGAATGAAAATTCTGTTCAAACTGCAAGTGCAGAATCAACAGGAACTTATTCTGATTTACAAAAACTTATTAACAGCAACTCAAACTCAATCACTTTAGATAAAAATTATACATATAATGCTGCCACAGATGCAAATTATATTAATGGAATCACAATTTCAAGCAAAGATTACACAATTAATGGTAATAATTTCACTATTAATGGTGCAAATACTGCCCGTATAATCAATTTTGCAGGCACAGGAACTTTAACCATTAACAATTTAAACTTAATTAATGGAAAAACTACTGAAAACGGAGCAGCAATCGATGCAACAAACACTGGAAATATCCTCATAACTGGAAGTAACTTAGCGAATAACAATGCTAACCAAGGAGGAGCAGTTTATACCACAGGCAATGTAAACATCAAATCAAGTTACATTATTAACAACACCGCAAATATTGGAAGTGGTGTTTATGCAGGAACTGCAACTATTCAATACAACATAATTACTGGAAATTCAATTATTAACAAAGTAATATATGTAACTAACACTTCTAAATCTAACACCAATTTTAACTGGTGGGGAAGAAACGAACCAGAAATAAATACATTAACAAATGTAAATACAAACTGTTTTGTAATTGCTAGCATAAAATCTTATGATAGTGTAATGGTTAACCAAACCACTCCTATAGAAATTACTCTAAATTCTTATACTGATGGTAAAAAAACATATTACTTAGGTGTTAATTTACCAACTAATTATGTTAAATTCCAAGCAGAAACTGGAAAATTCACAGTAACTGAAGGATACTTAACTGACGGAACTATGACAACAATTTATACAAGTCCAGAAATAGGAATTGTAAATGTAACTGCAAAAATAGATGATCAAACTGTTAATTTCTTATTAAATGTTACTGAAATACCTAAAAACACATTACTTTATGGTTATGATTTTGTCGAATACTTTGGTGAAGGACAAAATTATACTATTAAATTAACTGATATTTTAGGTAACCCAATTGTAGGACAACATTTAGCTTTAAACTTAACAAGATTATCAAATATGGCATCTAAAGTTTATTGGACAACAACTGATATTGAAGGATACGGTTATTTACAAATAAACCTTGCTCCAGGATTATATAGTGTGCAAGCATTTTATTCTGATACAAAAGAACATTATTTAAACAGTGCTGTTAATAATAGTATGAAAGTTCTTAAAGTTGGATTAACTGTTTCAGATTTAATTATAAATTATGGTGAAACTGCAAATTACACTGTTCAACTTGTAGGTCCAAATATGACTACTGCTGGACAAAATATTAGTGTAAAATTACAACGTGCAACAGGAGGAGCCAGTGCAACTTATTATGTAATCACTGATGAAAATGGTACTGCAACTTTACCAATTAGTTTAGGTAGTGGAAACTATATTGCAACTGCAACATATGCAGGAAACAGTGTTACCAGTGCTATAAACATATCTAAAGGTTACACTTTAACCCTCTTAAATTGGGGAACTGGTGGAGATATAACACAAAATACTGTATTATACAACTATATAAAAAGTACAACTTCAAGAGGAGGAATTGTTGATGAAATAATTGCCCTCGAAAAACAAGGAACTGTACTAATTAAATTCGGTAATGGAAATGGAAAAACTGTATTTATAAATGCAGGAATCCACGGAAACGAATTACCTTCCCAAGCTGCAGCATATCAAATGGCAGAATATTTATCTGGATTAAATGAAATTAACGGAACTGTATATATGATATGTAGTTTAATTCCTTATACTGCTCAACTAAGTGTACGAGAATATAATGGTGTTGATCCAAACAGACAAGCTAATATTACTGGTTCAGTCGCAAATAGATTAATCCAATTAGCATTAAGTTTAAATGTTCAAACATTTGGTGATATGCATGGAACTAAAGCTGGAGGATTACCTGGTGAAAATGTAATTATGGCTGCTTACAGTCCTAATGCTGAAAGTGCAACTATGGCTAATTACATGTACAGTATCACTCACAGTAGTAATAGTGATATATATTTACAAATCGTTGATTATGCGGGACAAGTTTATCCTACTGCTTTACAAGATAATGTGAATATTGCAGGTATTCCTGCAATTACTGGAGAAGTTGTTTGTGAACATAGCACTATAACTCCAAGTAGTACTAGAATTTCATATAATTTCCAAATTGCATTTTTAACATATAATGGATTTAATGTTAGTTTTAGTAGCAACCCAAATTAAAATTTAAAAATTTTTAATTTTTCTTATTTTTCTTTTTTCTTTAATTAATTAACTTTTTTTAAAAATTAAAGCTCTTTTATATATAATTTTGCTTTTATTTACCAAAACTTTTATATACCTCATTAAGCTAATATTATTACGTAATTAACCAAGTTCACTATAAATTTTTACGAAATTCGTTAAATAAGCCACTATATTTAATTGATTTAGATTTACTCAATTTTATTATAAAAATGGGATTAAAGCTTAAAACACTACTTTAACGAAATACGTTTAATAATCTTTAAATCAATAAAGTGAACAGGACAATAAAGAAAATGAGGTGAAGGATGATAAATGATAAGCTAAAGTCCGTATTAATACTAGTCATATTTAGTTGTATCTTATTGGGTGCTTTATCATGCATTTCTGCAACAAGTAATAACAACATATCCCCAATAGGAACAAATATAAACTCCAATAATACAACCAATAATAGTATAAATATAGACAATAACAGCACAGCACACACATTAACATCAGAGATTAAAAACAATGAAACAACTGATAATAATGATAATAACGATTTTTTAAATATTTATAACTCAAACGAAGCTAATAAATTTGAATCAGAAAATCAAATTTCAATTATTACAAATAATGTAACTGCTGACTACGGTACTAATAATTCATTTACTGTCAACCTAACAGATCAAAATGGAAATCCATTAAGTAATCAAGTCATATTAATAAACTTAACTAATACAAATGGCCAATACAAAAATTACTCCATAACAACCAATAATAATGGTTCTGCAAGTTTATCATTAAGTCTTAATACTGGAAACTATACAATAACCAGTAATTACAATGGAAATACTGTTATTAATTCTATTACTATAAACAAAATCAATACCCACATTAATGGTGAAGATATTAATACCATTTATGGTAATATTAAAAATTACACATTATACTTAACTGATATCCAAGGTCTCCCATTAGCAGACCAGATAGTTGGAATAAATATAAAAAGTAAAGATGGTAGTGACAAAACTTACATATTAACAAGTGATAATAATGGTACTGTAACCATTAATACAGAAGAATTCACAAGTGGTTATTATACTTTAACTGCAATATATAATGGAACAGAAAATTATAATCAAACTACCACCATTAATACTTTGACTATTAACCCAACAACATTAAAAGCTAGTGCTGAAACATCAAGTAATTATACTCAACTTATAACCAATGATTTTACAGAAACTTATGGTCAAGGATTAAACTTTACTGTTAGATTAATAGATATTGATGGAAATCCAATTATAGGCCAACATATTGCATTAAATCTTACAAAAATCTCAAATAGTGCAAGTAAAATATATTGGACAACCACTGATACAGAAGGTTACGCATATTTACAAATTAATTTAGCTCCAGGAAATTACAGTACAAAAAGTTCATATTCAGGAAGTAAAACTTACTCTGCTTCTGAAGATGAATTTAATTCTATGATTGTTTATTGGCCTGGAACAAATAATTCTACTTCAAATACTTCAAAAACTAATACAACTACCAAAGAAGGTTACATCAGTATAAGCAATATTGTTATTGAAGCTACTGAAGTAATGGCATATGTTGAAGATTATGGTAGATTACCTAATTATGTTACAATTGATGGAATTCAATATACTCAAGCCCAATTTGCATATCTTTTAACCACCGCTATTAATAAAATAAATAGTGGATCTTCAAGTGACATTCAAATAATAAATGTAACTAAAAAGACTGCTACAGATTTATCAATTAGTGGAAATTTAACTGCAAGTGCAGTTATAAGTATGGCTTCAAGAATTGCAGCATATATTAACAGTTATGGTAACACACCTAAATATGATTCATCTAATGATTTAGGAAAAATATCATTTAATAATTATGTATATGTTTTCTGTGAATTATTATCATATTATGATGATAAAAATTCATTCCCCACTACTGTAAATGTAGATTCCTCAGTATTTGGAATTTCTTCAGGTAATAGTACAACTAATAATACTAATATAACTACAAATATAACAACAAAAACTACAGGTTCTGGAATAAACGATGTGAACACTATTAATAACACATCCGTTTATCTTGTTGCAACCGCAAATTGTGAAGTGAATAATGCACAAATTCAAGCTTTAGCTGCTAGTTTAATTAGTGGATTAAATACTACTTTAGAACAAGCAACAGCAATTTATGATTTTGTAAGAGATAATATTTCTTATAGTTATTATGCAAATACTAAATATGGTGCATTAGGAACTTTAACTAAAGGTTATGGTAATTGTGTAGATCAAGCAAGTTTAGTAATTGCACTTTTCAGAGCTGCAGGAATTCCTGCAAGATATGTTCATGGAAAAGGATGTACTTTCACTAGTGGATTGTACACTGGACATGTTTGGGCACAAGTTCTTGTAGATGGAGTTTGGTATTGTGCTGATTGTACAAGTACTAGAAATAGTTTAGGGCATATTGTAAATTGGAATACTGCTTCATTTACTTTAGCTAGTATTTCAGCTGAAATAAGTTTCTAAAAAACATTTTTATATTTAATTAATATTAATAGGGAAGATAATTTATTTCCCTTCAAAAACTTTTTTTATATTTTTAAATTTAATTTTAATAAATACTATAAAAACTTTTATATAATTGAATAAAGTTATATTATAACACTAAATAACCATCTCACTTAAATTAACTATTATTTCTTAAAATAAAGACACCATGCTTAAAAGTTTTAAATTTTAAATTGAAATAATGAAAATGCTTAAAAATTTTATACTTTTGAAATACTCATAAGAATTAATAAACTTAAAAAGTGAAAAGGTTTACTAACAAAATGAGGTGAACAATGACAAATAAAAGATTTAAAATCTTATTATCATTAATCATATTTAGCTTTGTTATCTTAGGGGCACTATCTTGTATATCTGCAAGCAGTGATATAAACACTAATGCAAATTCAACGATAAGTGCATCTAATTCAACAAATATTATTAACGATAATGTGAATAATGGTAATAATCAAAATTCTACTTTAACTGAAAATATAAACCAAACAAACACAAATAATTACAATAATAATGATAATCAGATTCTTTCTGAATCTAAAGAAAGTGTAAATTCAAATACAGTTTTAAATGCAAACAACCTTACCAAAACTTATGGTTCTAATGAATCTTTCACAGTATCATTAACTGATAATAACAATAACCCAATTGTAAATGAGAACATAAACATTACATTATCCAATAGTAATAACCAAAGTAAAACTTATACTCTTTTAACCGATACTAATGGTTCAGTTAATTTAGCTATAAATTTAAACCCTGGCACATATACTGCTACCAGTACATACAATGATAGTAATATAACAAATACTATAACTATAAATTCTGCTAGTATTTTAAATGCTAAAGATTTTTATGAAACTTTTGGTGATGGTTTAAACTTTACAGGTACATTATATGATATTTATGGATCCCCAATTGTAGGAATGCATATTGCATTAAATTTAACTAGGCTTTCTGATGGAGCAAGTAAAATATATTGGGTAACTACAGATACAGAAGGAATTTATAAATTACAAATTAATTTATCTCCTGGAAATTACACTACTAAAAGTAGTTTTTATGGGTATAGTAAAGGGAATTTATCTTATGGATCCGCAAGTAGTATAATTAATAATATGATTGTGTATTCTGAAGATTTAGATGAAGATGATGTATCTGCTTCAACTGATGGATACGCAACCATATCTGAAATATCTAGTGTGGCTAAAAGTGTAGAAAGTTACATAATTGCTAATGGTACATTACCCTCAACAGTTAATATTGATGGAACTACTTACAGCATTGCACAATTTACTTATTTAATGAGTCAAGCTATTAATGAAATTAATAGTGGTTCTACATCAGATATTCAAATAATTAATGTTACAAATGCTTTAGATTCACCAATAAATACTGTTACAGGAACATTATCTAGTAATAATATAGTATCTATGGCTTTAAGAATTTCAAATTACATTATTACTAATAGTCGTGCAGCTAATTATGATTCTAGTAATGGTCTTGGAAAAATTTCCTATGAAAATTATGCATATATTTTTGCAGAATCATTATCTTATTACAATTCCCATAACTCTTTACCATCTAGTTTATATGTGAATACTAGTATAATGACTAAAGGAGGAGTTACTGAAGTTATATCCACTAATACTGGTTCATATACATTAACAACTCTTAGTTGGGGAACTGGTGGAGATTTAACTAAAAATACTGTTTTAATGAATAATATTGAAGATACAAGTTTAACTGAAAAAGTTTTAGAAGCTAGTAAAAATGGTACTGTTCTTTTAACATTTGGAAATGGAAATGGGAAAACAGTATTTATTAATGCAGGAGTTCATGGAAGCGAATTATCTTCAATAGCTGCAACATTTAAACTTATAAATACTCTTGCAAGTATGAATCAAAGTCAAATAAATGGTACAATTTATGTGATTTGTGATTTATGCCCTGCAAGTGCAACAACAAGTACTCGTTATTTTAATGGTGTGAACTTAAATAGTGTAGCAGACACTGATGGAACTGTTAGTAACAACCTTATTAAAATAGCAGAAAGTTTAAATGTTGATATTCTTGGAGACTTCCATTGTACACAACCTGGAGGAACTCCTGGAACAAATACTGTTTTTGGAACATATTCTCCTACTAGTGAAAGTGCTACTATCGCTAAATACATTTCAAGTTCTTGTAGTGTATCTAAAATAATATATAGTTATGCAGGTGTTGAATATACAGGTGCTGTTGAAGATATATGTAATCTTAATGGTATTCCATCAGTAACTTGTGAAGTTCTTACATCTTCAGGTATTATAGCAAGTGGAAGTTTAGATAAATCTTATAAAATGATGTTAGCATTACTTTCTTATGCTAACATTAATATCTAAATTTATAAAAAAATAGTTTAAATTTAAGAAATAATAATTTTACTTTAAAATTTAGTAGAATTCTTTATTTTCTTATTTTTTTTTAAAAAAAAAAGTTTTAAAGTATTTCACATCTTTGTTTTTAATGTAATCTACTTCGTGCTACCTCTCTTACAAGGAAGTTTGTATCATCTTTTGATATTTTAAATAATAAATCGTGATCTTTAACTTTTTGAACAGCTACTCTTCTAACATCGAAGTTTTCATCATTTAGTGCTATATCATTTATTAAATTTATATTATTTGATTTTTCTACGCATTCTTTACGTATTTCCCAATTAATATCATTTTTAGCTAATTGATCTGTGATTTCAGGATTATTAATTCTTTCTAAGGCTAATTTTCGTATAACCCAATGTTCATCACGTAATGCAATTTTTTCTAAAATTTTTTCATATGGTATTTTGTCCATTGCAGCTTTTCTTACTTTATAATTTTTATCAATGAATGCTATATTTTCAATTATAGTTTCATCATCTATTTTTGCTAGTGCTGCACGGCGTACCCACCAGTGAGTATCATGTGTGGCTACATGTTGAATAACATTTTTATCATTAATTTTTTCTAATACACTACGTCTTATATCAGAGTTATCATTAGTTAATACAATGTTTTCTAATTTATCTAATTTGGTTATTTTTTGTAATGCTTGGTGTCTTAAATCGATGTTTTTATCATTTTGAGTTATTTCTTCTAATAAATCTTCGTCATCAATTTTTTTTATTGCTTCACTTCTTACTAACCAGTTATCATCTGTTAAGGCAATTTTTTTAAGGGTTTTAAGATCCTCAGTTTCTTTTACAGCATTCTGTCTTTCTTGCCAATCTTTACTGTATAACCCTTTTTGGAGAGTTTTATCTAAAAATGCCATGGATAACAACTCATTAATGTATTGATAATTTTATGAAGAATAATTTTTTTATTTCTATGCCCTTTTTTTGATATATTTTTTAAATTTTAATTTTTTTTTTAAGATTTTCTACTGAGAACAAAATCTGCAATTAAACTAAGTGATGTTTTAGCTTCAGAATCGGGTAATATTTCAAGCAATTCTTTTGCTTTGTTGACATTTAATTGTGCAACATCATGAGCATATTGAATACTACCATACTTATTGAAAATTTCAATAGCTTCATCTACCTCATCTTGAGATGAATTAGGATTTTTGAGAATTTCAACTAATCTTTCAGAATCAACTTCATTTGCTTCACTTAAAGCTTTAACTACCATTAAAGTCATTTTACCTTTAGCAATATCACTACCAATAGGCTTACCTAAAGACTCTTCATCACTTATAACATCTAAATAATCATCCTGAATTTGGAACGCTAAACCTATAAGTTTACCATATTCATACATAGAATCAATAGTCTTTTCATCAGCTCCACCCATTATAGCTCCAGATTTTGTAGCTCCAGCAATTAATGCACCAGTTTTCTTAAAAATCATATCCATATATGCATCTTCTTTAACTGAAAAATCACCTTCAAAACTCATATCACTAGCTTGACCTTCACAAATTTTAACACAAGAATCCGCAACAGCTGCTAAAGTCTTATTAATTTGCTCAGATGTAAGATCATCACCTTTACTAGTTATAATCATCTCAAAAGCTTTACTAAATAAAGTATCCCCTGCTAAAATAGCAATTGGTTCTCCCCAAACTTTATGCACAGAAGGTTTACCTCTTCTCATATCATCCTTATCCATAATATCATCATGTATAAGTGAAAAAGTATGAATCAATTCAATAGCAGCTGCAGTTTGTACAGTTGATCCTTTATTACCTCCAACAGCTTCACTAGTAATTAATGTTAAAGAAGGACGTAACATCTTACCCCCAGCTTTAGTTAAATATATTGAAGCTTCACTTAATCCTTCTGGTTCAATAATAGATAAATTATCATTTATTGAATCTAAAATGACTTGAGAATTCTCTTTTAAAATTGATACTACATCAACCATAATAATTTTCCTCCATTACTCAATAAAAATATCCCAATAAATAAATGATTTTAATAATAATTAAATATATTTTTTAATAACTTAATATAAAATTCATTCGATAAGTTTCTGAGAAAAAAATTAATAATTTTAAATTTTATTAATTTTTTTATTCACCATTAAAAACTTGTGCTTGAGCATTACGTAAAATATGAACATCTTTACCTATACGATATCCTTCTTCTTCAGCTAACTCCCCATAAGCAGTTAACATTTCAAGATTTCCATGAGCCGGAATAATATGTTTAGGCTTAAGCATTCTTAAAAATTCTCTGTGATCTTCTCGTCCAGCATGCCCAGATACATGAGCATTTGAATAAATTCTTGCACCTTTACTAATTAATCTAGTTTCTAATATATGTCTATTTGCTGCATTAGTAGGATTAGGAATTATAGGTGCGGAAATTATAACATTATCTCCTTTTTTAATGTTATAAGGAGTACGTCCACTAGCTATTCTTGGAAGTAATGCATCAGGTTCCCCTTGATGTCCTGTTGTAACTAATAAATATTTTTCAGGATTGTCATCCGCTTTTGCAAGTGCTTTATTTACTGATTTAGGATGTCCGTATATACTTGCATTTTTAGGTAAATGTAATAATCCCATTTTTTCTGCAAGACCACAGTATCTTTCCATACTTCTTCCTAAGAAAAGTATTTCACGATGTCCTTTAGAAGCAATATCTGCTATTGCTTGAATACGTTCTACATGTGAAGAAAATGTTGTAATAATCATTCCTTTATCTTCTTCCATAGGTCCTTTCATTAAATCTTCTAAAATTACTCTAGGTATTCTTTCAGAATAGGTTTTTACTTGATCAAAATTACGTGCATTAGTTGTTTCAACAATCAAACATAATACTCCTTTACGTCCTATTTCTCTTAAACGTTCATAATCCGGAGGGGGGCTGATTTTTTGATGATTATCAAATTTAAAATCTAAAGCATAAGTTATAATCCCTTCAGATGTATGTAAAACTGCTATTACAGCTTGAGGTATACTATGAGTTGATTGTACAAATTCCAAAGTAATATTTTTAGATAATTGTAATTTACTTCCAGGATTAAGAGATTTTATAGGATTATGTACTTTAAATTTTCTTTCCCCTTTAATTGTATTTTCAATTAATGCTGTTGTAAAAGGTGTACCTATTAAAGGTGCATCATAACGATGAGCAAGCTTTGCAACTGCACCTATATGATCTAAGTGACCATGAGTAAATACTATTCCTTTTACTTTTCCATCTACATCTTTCATTAAAGTATCATCAGGAATAACTCCTCTTTCAATAAGATCTAGACTATGCATTCTATCAATGTCTGTATCTTCATGAATATTTATTCTATCTAAGTGAATTCCCATATCAAAAATAACGACTTCATCGTTAATTTTAACAGCAGTCATGTTTTTTCCAACTTCTTCATATCCACCTATTGCTATAACTTCTACTGTCATAATTTATTTTCTCCTTGCATATTTTTCTGTGTTAAATCCCCGTTGTTCTAACCATTCTTTAGTTTCGCCTTTTATAATTAATTTGGAATTCTTCAATTCTTCAATATTATTTGCACCAACTAAAAACATAGCTATTTTCAAAGATTCATTAAATTGATTTATTAAATTGATTAAATTTTTACTTCCATAGTAAGCACTTTTTAATGCAGGTAAAGCCATTCCTACACTGTCCGCACCTAAAGCAATAGCTTTAGCTGCATCTAATCCTGATCTTATTCCACCAGATGAAACTACTGGAACTTTAACTGTGTTGGTTACTTCAACTGTACTTACTGCAGTTGGAATACCCCAATCCCAAAATAGTTCTCCAAGGTATCTATCATCTGCACGGTAAGTTTCAACAGCTGCCCAACTAGTTCCACCAGCACCTTCAATATCAATATAACTTACACCAGCTTCTTCTAATAAAATAGCATCTTCTGCACTTATACCGCATCCAGTTTCTTTAGCCATAACTGGAACATCTACAATATCAGTAATTTTATTTATAGAATCTAAAAATCCTTCACTATTCACATCTCCTTCAGGTTGAATAGATTCTTGTAATGGATTTAAATGAACTGCAAGTATATCTGCATCAAACATATTAACTGCATCTTCAGCAAGATTTATTTGTGGTGCTCCAATATTACCTAACAATAATGCATTTGGAGCATATTCTCGAGCAATTGTATAAGTTTCATTAAGTTCTGGATGCTCAATTGCTGCTCTCTGACTTCCTAAACCTAAACCAATATTTTTTTCTTCAGCAGCTATTGCTAAAGTTTTATTCAATTTTTTAGCATCAGGATGTCCTCCAGTAATAGCTGTTATAAATAATGGAGAATCTAATTTTTTATCAAATGCAGTGGTAGAAATATCTATTTCCTCTTTATTCACTTCAGGTAAAGCTTTATGTAACAATTCTATATCATTAAAACCTGTTTGTTTATATTTATAGTTAACATCTTCATTTCTACAAATATTTAGATGTTCTGATTTTCTATTGGATATCATAGATATCTGCCTCTATTTTCATAATAATTTATTTTTAATATTCATTATTTTTTCTTTTATTTTAATTTTTTAGATTATAATTTAATTTTTTTTAATTTTTCTATCAAATGACCTCTTAAATTTTTTTTCTTAAGTTGATTAATTGATGATAATGATAAAATTATTTTTTTCTTAATTATTTTTTTTAATAATTGTATTGTTCAATTCTTTCTGTTATTTTAGTTGATTTAATTTCTTTAGACTGCAAAGCATTCGCAATAATTCTAGGATTATTTGCATTAACTATTTCAGAATCAATTCCTAAATGTGCTAATTCTAATAATTCTTTTACTTTACCAACCATTCCACCTGTAACATCAATATTATTTGTGGATTCTAATTCTTCAATTTGGTTTAAATTTGTTAATATAGGAATTAGCTTTGCATCATTATGTGTTTTTGGACTTTTAGTGTAAACTCCATCTACATCTGTTCCAAGAATTATATTATCTGATTTTAAGATTTTAGCTATGTATTGTAATACTTGATCTCCAGAGATTATAGCCATTTTTAAATCTTCATCAAGAACTATATCCCCATATAATACGGGAACATAACCTTCTTTAATATATTTTTTAATTATTCCTAAACGGAATTCATATATTCGTTTATCTACAGTTGTAACGAAAGATGATGGGGGAATACTAACTACAGGAATATTATGCTCAATTAGAGAGTCACAAATTATTGAATTTAATTTTTTTACCTGATTTTGTATTTCTGCAAATCCTAATCTTTTAAAAGGATATTCTTCATCATTAAATGGTTCACCAATTTTATATTTACTAGCAGGAGGGTGACCGAAAGATCCTGCACCATGAACAATAATTAATCCATCAGATAAATCTCTATTTATTGAATCAGAATTTAAAGATTCTTCTATTTCACTTGCGATACGGTTAAGATTTTCATAATCCACTTCAGGTTCTGCTGAATCTTTTTTTGTTAATATACTTCCACCAATTTTTAGAATAATCATATAAACACAACTGAATTTTAGTAATATGAATGTCCTTCTCTAGTTAAAACACCATCTTTAGAGAATTTAATTTTTATAGTATTATCATACTTATTTATAGCTTTCACAATCTTATCAGAATTATTAGGACATAATGCTATTATACTTCCTCCCCCACCAGATCCTGTAATTTTAGAACCTAATGCTCCATGTTTTCGAGCAATATAAATCATACGAGATAATTCAGGAGTATTAACACCTAAAGAATCTAATAATCCTTGATTAATATTCATTAAATCTCCAATTTTAGCTTCATCATTCTTTAATATAGCTATTCTAGCTTCATTAGCAATATACCCCATATCCGCTATTATAGGATCTATAATATTTGGATAAGTCTCTTTAAGGTTTTTCACATTTTTCACCATTTTTCCAGTATTTCCATATTTCATTGTATATCCAATAACAAAATTGGAATTAATATGGTTAGTGAATAAAATAGGTTTTTTTTCACGTGAAAGATAAACTAAACCACCATAAGTACTTACAAGAGTATCTAATGGACTAGCCATTCCTTGAACATCTAATTCAACATTATGTGCATCTTCAGCTAATGATTCTTTAGTAAATGGAATATCATGATACTTAAATAATGCTGCAAGTGTTGCAACTGTAACTGCAGCTGAAGATCCTAATCCTGAACCAATAGGTATATTGATAGATAATAATATTTCAATAGGAGAATGATCATGAAATTTACTTAATGCATTAAGAATATAACGTATAATTCCCGGTTTGCCATGTTTTAATGTATAAGACTCTTTACGAGTATCCAACAGAGCTTCAAAATCCAGATCATAAGATCTTAAGATAGTATTTTCATTACGAGATTTACGAATAGATACTGTAGCTCTTTTATTAACAGCTCCTGCAATAGCAGGTTCACTGTATACAACAGAATGTTCACCAAATAAAATTGTTTTTCCTGGTGCTGACGCTACAGACTCCATTTTAAATCATCTATTATCCTACATATATTTTAATTTTTTAAAATTGTTTTTTCCCTAATATAATTTTTATTTAAATATTGCTGAACCATAACCTACAACAGATTTTAAATCATGGGTGACATCCCCACTAGTTGCATATTTCAATACTTTAGATACACCTTGACCTTTAATTTTTGAATAATCTATTGCAACCATTGCAGGAGCATAACCACACATTGAAATATTATTAGACTTTACATCATCAAGTAACTTTTCTGAGTCCATATCTTCAATATCCTTTAAGACCAAATTGTCATAAGTATTTGCTAATTCTTGTGAATTAAAATGACTTAAATCAGAACTAGCAATAATACGAATATTTCGACCAGTTACTTCTTGAGCTTTAATAATTGCATTAACAATATCTTTAGAAGAGTTAGAATCTTGAATTCCCATACAAATAGGAACTATTTTAAAATCATTAGAAAAATATTGCAAGAAAGGTAATTGAACTTCAATACTATGTTCTTGCATATGTGCTTCAAAATTAGAACTTGCAAATTCTGAATTTTTTATTAATTCCATTGAAAATTCTTCATCAATAGGCACATGTCCTAATGGAGTAATCCATTCACCTTCAGAAAATACACTAACAGGGTCTCCTAAACCAGTATGATTAGGACCAAGTATTACGAAAGTTTCTGGAAAACCATCAAGAGCTAATTCAGCAAAAGCATTACTAGCAACAGCTCCAGAATACATATATCCTGCATGTGGAACTAACAAACCTGTTAATTTAGATTGTTTATTATTTGATCTAGATAATTCAGGTATTTCACCATACCCATTTGAAGATTTAAAAGCATCTTCAATACTATCTAATAAAAATGTTACTTTACTTTGGTAAAATCTTCCAGCAACTACAGGTTGTCTAATCATTTTTTTAACATTCCCTAAAAATTTATTAATACAATGTATATTTTTAATTATGTAAATAATATTCTAAATAAAAATAGAATAATGAAAGGGAAAAAAGTTTTTTTCCTTTAATTATTTAAAATTTTAATTCGAAATCGGTAGCTTCGACATCTAATTCATCTTCAGGGCCGATAGTTCCTCTTTCTCTTAATAATTGTCTAGCAAGTAACCAGTATACAAGAGCAATAGCTTTTCTACCTTTGTTATTTACAGGCACAACTATATCTACATTACTAAGTAAGTTTTCAGTATCACATAATCCTACAACTGGAATACCATTTTGTTTAGACTCAAGAATAGCTTGTGCATCTGATCTTGGGTCAGTTACAACTATTACTTTAGGTTCTATAAATTTATGGTAAGTTGGATTAGTTAAGGTTCCAGGAATAAATCTTCCAGGAATAGTTTTACAACCAGTTATTTCTCCAAATTTCTTTACAGGTGCTTGACCATATTGTCTTGTAGCTACTACAAGAATATCATCTGCATCATATTGATTTAAGAATTTAGCTACTTGACAGATACGTTCATCTGTTTTTCTTATATCTAATACATATAAACCGTCTGATCTAACACGGAAAATATATTTTTCCATATCATGAGTTTTTTGTTGAGTACCGATGTGTAAACCGGCTGCTAAGTAATTATCTAATGGTATTAAAAGTTCTGACACTATATTCACCTTCATTTTTATTAATATTATTTCTTTTAAATTTTAGTTAATTTTTTAATTTAATAATTTTTAGAATTTTGCCATTTCAGGTTCGGCTAATTCTTCTTCTATACGGATAAGTTCATTTAATTTAGCTATACGTTCTCCACCTATTGCACCTGTCTTAATCATAGGTGCACCAAATGCAACTGCTAAATGAGCTATTGTTTCATCAGTAGTTTCTCCAGATCTGTGAGATACTACAGGAACATAATTATTACTTTGTGCTAATTTAACAGTTTTATAAGTTTCAGTTAAAGAACCGATTTGGTTAGGTTTAATAATGATTGCATTACCTGCACCTTTTTCTATTCCTTCAGCTAAAATTTCTTTGTTTGTTACGAATAAATCATCACCACAAACAAGACATTTATCACCTACTGCAGAAGTAAGGTCAGCAAAACCATTGAAATCTTTTTCATCAAATGGATCTTCAACATAGAACATTCCATAAGTATCTATTATTTCTTTAACATATTCTACTTGTTCACCACTATCTCTACTAATTCCATCTTGAGCATAAACATATTTACCTTCATCTTTATCCCAAAATTCTGATGCAGCAAAATCAAGTGATGGTTTTATAGCTATTCCTAATTCGTCTCCAACTTCTTCACATGCTTGAGCTTGGATTTCTAAAGCAGTATCATTAGTAATATTAGGTATCCATCCACCTTCATCACCTTTTCCACCAGTAAAATTATTATCTTTAGATTGAATTAATTCTTTAAGTTTTTTGTGTATTGCGGAGTTTGCAAATACTGCTTGAGTAATATTTTTTGCTCCTACAGGCACTACTAAAAATTCTTGGATATCTGGTGCATTAACACCTGCATGTTCTCCACCATTCATCATGTTTCCAAGAGGATATGGTAATTTATTAACCATATTTCCACCTAAAAATCGATATAATGGTAAGTTGTATGATGCAGCTGCAGCTTTTGCTGCTGCCATAGATACAGCTACAGTGGTATTTCCACCAATTGCAGACATATTATCTGTACCATCAATTTCTTTTAATACATAATCAATATCTGCTAAATCTTCAGCAGCCATTCCAATAAGTTCTGAAGAAATTACATCTTCAACTTCACTAATAATTTTATCTACCCCACCTTGTGGGAAAGATACTACTTCTCTAGAACCAGTACTAGCACCAGAAGGTGCTGCAGCTCTACCAAATCCATTCCATGTAAGTATATCTACTTCCACAGTTGGATTTCCTCTACTATCTAATATTTTTCTAACACGGACATCTTCTATAATACTATCCATTAAAAACACCACTTTTTTTTAAAAGCGTTTTCTGTAATTTATATAAATTATTATCATGTAAATATAATCGTATACTATATTCTACGTATTCTTCCATGTTTTATCATAAAATCTACTTTGAGATTAACTAAAGAATCGTTAATCTTAATATAAAAATTAGTAGTTCGATTCATAGATTGCTTATGATAATAATTTTTAAATTAGTTAATTATTATATAATTATAATTCTTAGATTTATAGTAAATAAATCTATTGACTAGTCATAAATGAGTTTTAATATATGATTTATGATGAAATTTTTTATAATTGAAAAAATTTATAAAAAAAACAAGATTAAAGTTTTTATTCTTGATTTTTAACATCTAAAGGTAAAAGACCAGCATTTAATTCTGCTAAAGCAATATCAATTGGATCAATATCTTCAGTAATTTTTACTAAAGGTTTTGCACCCATGGATAATTGTATAGCTCTGGAACCAAGAATTCTAGCTTTTTCAAATCTTGTATATTTTTTAGTTGTTACTTTTTTTGTACTTGTTTTTTTAGCAGGCATTATTATTACTCCTTTTATTTAAAAAACATTCACAAAGATAAATTTTTAATTTAATTGTAAAAGAGTGAAATAAAAATAATAAAAAGGGTTCTATTCCCAAGTTTCTACATGGGAAATGAGCATTCTTCTACAACAATATCTTGTAATACCCATATCATCTAGAATAGCCTTTGAATCTTCACCATCAGCTAATCTGCTTTGATATTCATCAAAATATGCAGAAACGGGTTTTCCACAACTTATACATCGTATAGGTATCATATTAAATCATCATTATTCCTATTTTATTATTAAAATTTTTTTATTTTTTCTTATAAAATTTTAAAAGTTACAAAAATCATTAAATTCATTAAAAAAAGAAAGTAATGAATTTATCTGTAACTTTTTTGTTTACGAGCTCTTGCTCCAGGTCCACCAAATTTCTTTGGTTCGGAACGTCTAGGATCCCCAACTAACATAGTTCTATCATATTGGGTGTATTTTTCTTTAAGATCCATATCATTAGTCCATTGAACTAAACCTTTAGCAATAACCATACGAGCAGCTTCAGCTTGACCCATAACTCCTCCACCTTGTACACGTACACTAATATCTACAGTGTTAACAAGATCGTCACCAGCTAATCTTAATGGTTCTGTTAATTTTAAACGTGCTAATTCAGGACTGTAAAGTTCAATTGGAGATTTGTTAACTCGTACTCTACCAGTACCCTCTTGGACGGTTCCTCTAGCAATAGCAGTTTTACGTTTACCGCTTGTGTGAACAACTTTTTTCATAGTTACACTCCGTTTTTATTTTTCTTTAATCATTTATATATTAATTTATACATTATGTTACTGTGATAATTTAGAATTCAGCACCTAATAATTTAGATACTTCTCCTAATTCTATACCTTTTTTAATATGAGTATATTCAGCTTCAGGAACAGTTTCAATTTCACTTTCAGTATATTCACTTGGAATACCTACGAAAGCTTTTAATCCTTTATAAGCAACTTTACCCTTAGATTTTTTAATAGGTAACATGCCTCTTACAGTTCTTCTAAATATATCATCAGGTCTTCTAGGATATTTTGGACCTAAATCTCGAGGGTTAGAAATACTCTTTCTATCTACTCGTTGTTTGTATTTTGCATAAGCCCAATCTTTATTACCTGTTAACATTATTTTGTCAGCGTTAAGGATTATAACCTCTTCACCTTCAAGAAGCTTTTTACTAGTTATACTAGCAAGTCTTCCTAAAATATGTCCTTCTCCATTAATAATCATAATAAACACCTATTATAATATTTTAATCTTTTAATTAATTCCTAATCAAGCTTATTGCATAATCTTTACATTAGACCCTTTTGGATTCTTTTCAACTAAATCTGCAATGGAGATACATTCCCCACCAGCTTTTTCGATTTCAGCTTTTGCAGCTTCGGAAAATTTTAATGCAGCAACTTCCACTTTATGATCTAAACTACCATTAGATAATACTTTACCTGGAACTACAACAGTTTCATCTGCTGAAGTGTATCTGTTAATACTAGCTACATTAACTTCTGCTTGAGATCTGCTAGATTTTTCTAATTTAGCTGCTACTGCTTTCCAAATAGCTACATCTTCATCATAAGATTTTTGTCTTAAATCATGAGCTAATGCAATAAGGTTAGGATTTGTTTTTATAACATTTCTAGCCATTATTTGCTTCCTCCTTTACTAAATGTGATAAACTCGTCTGCTTTATCAGATAAAACATCACAAGCTTTTAATAAAACCTCTTTAGGAGGCATTGATCCATCAGTTTCAATTTTAAATATGAAATTATTTTCTTGATACCCAACATGAATGTAATCTGTTTCACAAGCTCTTTCACATGCTTTACATAAAGTACATTCTTCAATATCCTTTACTTTAACAATACCTTTCTTTTTATCTGCTACAAGTATGCCTTTAGGACATGCATCAACACATGCATAATCTACATCAACATCTTCATCAAATGTAATTTCAGGATATTGTTTATAAGCACATACAGTTGTTGGCACCCATTTAGCATGGTCTTTACCAATACCTAACTGTGCGATAGCTTCGAGCTCCACATTTTGACCTTCTTTTAACTTTAAAAGAGGGATGGTATCATACACAGGTTTAATTTTTGAGTCAGAAGAAACTAAATCTTTAGAGTAAATAACTCCTGGACCAGATTTGTTTAAAGTTAATGATACACTGCATTTTGGACAATGCCCATCACAATCACATTCATCCGGCATAACTAATCCATCTGTAGCTTCCAAATCAGAAACTAAAGGAGTTAAACCTAATCGATGAGCTAATACCTCATCAAACATAGCAGAATCATTTTGAATCATGTAAACATCTTCAATAGCCATCTTTGGAACTTCCATCATAGCGATTCTTCTTATTGCATTGACAAAAGGTACTTCTGCATCACGGACAATGAAAGTAATTTCATCATCAGTTTGATTTTTGACTTCAATCTCCATATTAAACCCCTTCTTAAACTCTTCTTCCTCTCTTACCACCAGGACGTCCGGTTCCATCATGAGGTATAGGAGTTACATCTTCTATTTTACCTATTTTAATACCTGCTCTAGCAAATGCACGAATAGTAGCTTGTGCACCAGGACCTGGACTTCTAGGACCATTTCCACCAGGAGCTCGGACTTTTATATGTAAACCAACAAATCCTTTTTCTTTAGCATCATCAGCAGCACGAGTAGCTGCTTCCATAGCTGCAAAAGGAGATGCTTCCTGTCTATCAGAACGTACAACTTTACCACCAGACCATTGTGTAATAGTTTCTGCACCAGTGATATCAGTTACGGTAATAATAGTGTTATTGAATGATGAGTAAATATTAGCTATTCCCCATTTTTCATTTTTTGCCATAATCTATCAACCCTTGATATTTATTCTGTTTGTTCATCCGCTTTGTTTTGAGCTTTATTGTAATCTTCAATTTGTTTTGCTACAGGTGAAGATCTATAGAAACCTATAAATTCTTCTTCCCCTTTTTGAACAACATAACTTGGAGAATCAATCTTCTTTCCATTTAATGTTATGTGACCATGAACAATAAACATTCTTGCTTCTTTAACTGTTCTAGATAATCCTTTTTGATAAACAACAGTTTGTAATCTTCTTCTTAAAATATCTTCAACAGTTAAATTAAGAATATCTTCTAATTGAGCATTTTCTGGCAATACGCCCTCTCGAATTAAATGTCCTAATAACTCTCTTTTTTCCACTTCAACTTCATCTTGAGAGAAACCTAATAAATATCTAGCATCACGACTGTAATTTCTAACTAAAGTATCAGCCTTCCAGATTTCCTTTTTATTCTTTAATCCATATTTGGACATAAGTTTATTTTCAGATTTAATTCTTTCAGCATTCCAAGGATGAGGTGGTGTATCATATTTCTTTCTTGCTTTTCTTGGACTTCCCATTATATTATCTCCTTAATAATATTATAGTAAAAAAATATTTTTGACATATAAAAATTAAAAAATTTTTAAATTCTATAAAAATATTTTAAATAATCTTTTCATAATAAAGTCTAATCATAGTTTATTTAATAATAAATCTATGGTGACTTACCTGGTCTTACCCGTTTTACACCGACAGAAGAACCATGTCTAAATGTAGATTTAGTTCTTTGACCTCTAACTGGTAATCCAACTTCATGTCGTCTACCTTTGTAACTTCGAGTCTTTTTCATTCTATTTAAATCATCTCTTAAAGTCATATCAAGATCTGATTCAATTAAATGAGTAGTTTTACCAGTTGAGTAATCTCGTCTTCTATTTAACATCCATTCAGGAATATCATAGTTTAATGGATCTTCTAAAATATCTTCTATTTTCTTAACTTCTTCATCAGGCATATAACCAATTTTTTGATTAAGGTCGAAACCTAATAAAAGACAAATAGAACGAGATAAAGATAATCCAACACCTTTAATGTCAGTTAAAGCATATTCGACAGTTTTATTACCGTCTACATCCTTTCTTGAAATACGCACTAAGTGCTTAAATTCGTCTTCCATAAAATTAACCTCCACTTATAAGAGCGAACCCACGAGACGTAGCGGGTTCGAATGTTCCAATTAAGAAAACTTTTTTTCTTTTTGAAACACAGTTTTTTCAACAGTTTTTAAAACTTAACTAAAAAAAAAACTAGTTAAGAGTGCAAATATATATCAGTTTTATAAGGAATTATAACCTAAAAATTAGATCATAAAAAAATAAATACTAATAAACGCCGAGACTGGGATTTGAACCCAGGCGGGGAAAATCCCCACGAGATTTCCAGTCTCGCGCCTTACCAGGCTAGACTATCTCGGCATGGATAATTATTAGTATTAGCCTAAAAAAACACAGGGTTAATTAACAATAGATATTCTAGTAAATTTTTAAGATAATAAAAAAAATAGTTTTTTATAAAAAAATTATTTATCTCTTAAAAAAAACAGGTCAAATCTATTAAATTACCTGATAAAAAAATATTGGTTTTTAACATATTTAAATGTTTTGGATAAAATTAGTTATTTCCACATGGAAGGATAAACATTAGGTTCCATAAATACTTTATCTGTTTCAAACATTATACCAGAATCAGCATTCATAATTTCATCTAAACCTAATAAAGCTTTAGCAGAAGCTACTAACTCTCCTTTAAGAGTCATAATAGCAACAACATCATTATATTGAAGGTTATCAGACATAGAAACTATACCTCCAGCAGCTAAATCTGCCCCATGACAAATAGCACCAACAGCAGAATCTCTAATAATAACCTTAGGTAAATGTTCAGTTGCAACTTCCATAGGCATAATAACATTTCGTATATAAGATTCATCACCTTCTTCAGCATAATAATAATATGCATCAGTTAAATCTTGTAAAGTAATAAGATTCTCAGACTCATCAAAAGGACCAACTTTAGTACGGCGTAATTCCGCCATATGTGCCCCACAACCTAAAGCTTCACCAATATTATGACAGTATGTACGAACATAAGTACCAGATTCACAACCAATACGGAATAAAACATCTCTACCTTCGATTTCATGAATAGTACTATAATAAATATTTCTAGCCCTAAGTTCTCTTTTAACTGCTGATTTTACAGGAGGAGTTTGAAATATTTTACCAGTAAACTTTTCAAACATAGCTCTGACTTTTTTCTCATCAACATCTTGATGTAATCTCATTAAACAAACATATTCTTTAGGAGCAATCAATAATAATTGAATAACTCTAGTAGCAGAACCCACACCAATAGGCAAAATACCAGTAACTTTAGGATCAAGTGTTCCACTATGACCGGTTTTATCTACATGAAGAATTCTTTTAACCCAAGCATCAATTTCATGAGATGTAGGTCCAGAAGTCTTATCTAAATTAATAACACCATGAGTAATATGTTCTTCAATAGGTCTATTAAAAGGGTCACAACCATAATCATCATTAGTAACACTTGAAGATTTTACAACATAACCTTCCATAAAAATCACTACAAAAAATATTTAAAATAAATTAAAAAAAAATCTATGAGAAAAAATATTTAAAAAATTCTTAAATTAATCTAAAAAAAATTAGTTTATAAAAATAATTAAAAAGTAATTAATTATTCTTATAATGCTTTTTTAACAGCTTCTAAATCATCAGTAACTTCAATAGTTTCATCAAGAGGTTCAAGATGGTTAATATTACATCTTCTATTTTTTACACCTTCACCAACTACTTCTACAAAGTTATCATCAATAATATCAATTATTGCACATCTTTCGCCAGCTTCTCTACCAGCGGTTTTTACACATACTCTTCCTACTTCTATAGATGCCATTTATATCACCTTTAATGTTGTTAAAATAATATTTGCTAAATTTTCAGGACTAAACCTATTAGTATTTAGCATTAAATCATAGATATCAAAATTATTAATATCAATGTTATGAATATCTAAATATCTTGAAGCTTCACTTTCTTCACGTATCTTTATCTCACGACTAGCAGTTTCAATAGATTTAAGTTCTCTATCACAAATTCGTTCTGCTCTCACATCAAATGGAGCGTACATCCAAACTTTTAAGTCAGCATCAATAAAATATGCAGAAAGTCTACCTTCAACTATTAGATTTTCAGAATTTTTAGCTATTTCAGCTTGTCTTTTATCAATTTCATTATCGATTTCAGTATTATTTTCAGCAAATTTACTAAATTCTAAAACAGACATTCCCTTTTCTTTAGCCATATCTCGAAATATGCTACCTGTTGATAAAAAAGGAATATCCATAATATCTGATAATACTTTAGCTGCAGTAGTGGTACCACTACCTGCAAGACCACCGATAGTTATAATCATTATTGTCTAGCCTCATTTTTAAAATGTTTACGAGCACATTTAGAACATAAATAACCACCATATGGGCGGTTAGGTCTCTTATGAGATTTAGATAATTTGTTAATTTCATATGGACGTCCACGAGGAACACCATGTAACGGCGCACCACATTCAGCACAAACGTGCTTAGATGGTTTCTTCTTTTTATATCTTAGGACACTTCTACCACCAGGGGTATTTTTATGCATCCGTTTGTATGATCTTGATCTGTATCTTAATTCAGGCATATTTTTCTCCACCTTTATTTAATAAAATTTTTTTTAGAATCTACTCTTAAGATAATAGATTCATAATAAAATAAAATAATTATATTTTAATAATAAAAACCACAATTTTAATTAAAAATAGTAATTTATAATATTATTATAATTATCTATCAATATAAACTTATTCTTTTTTCCAATAATTTCCAAAATCTTAAACTAGAATCCATCTTTGAATCCCATATATTTTCTTAAGATTTGTGATAAAGCAAATGTACAGAGGATGTACCAACCTAACCAACCTACTGCATAAGGTAAAGATGTAGTTGGAGGTCCATAAAACATATGCCATATTGGAGTTAACAATGTATAATAAACTGCTGGAGGCAATGAAACAATTGTTTTAGATACAACTGATTGAGCCATCCAATAGAAAACTAATAAAATCGGTATGAAAGTTACAATCATAGGTTTAAATGACATTTTCATCATTTCAGATTGCTGAGCCATCATTTCTCCTTGTTGAGATTGTAATTTAGCTAATTTCTTATTATCCCCACTTTGTTGGGCTTCTTTCATTTCATTTTGATATGCTTTCATATCCTCTTGAATTTGATGCATTTCATCTTGATCAACTAATAATTTCTGTGCAATAGTAGTAATAAGTGAAATTATTAATGAAATCACAAAAATTGTAAGCATAGGATTTTTTGGAGTAGGATCCAATGCTATCAATGGTGCAAATATTGCATCTAAAGCTGTATACACTATTTCAAAAACCATAATATTAGTTCCTTTTCAATAAATTTAATTTTTTAATAAATCAACTAAGTTTTGAACTGTTGATTTTAAGTGATTATCGTGATTATTGATAATTTTTACAGTAGCTCCAGTTAATGTAGCATAAGCCATTGAAGCTGCACGATTCATTTCTTGATGTAATTGAATATCTTTTGCTTTTTCAATATCACGTTCTCTTGTATCATCATTTAATCTTCTGTATAAAATTTCATCAGGATTAGCTTCTATTAAAACAAAATTATCAGGATTTAAACCTTCCAATACCC
>JAEZRD010000041.1 GCA_023440975.1 Methanobacteriota archaeon
ATTGGATCAGCACCTAAAATGTTATTTCCACTTAGTTGATATGTACTTTTAAGTGTATTAGTTGTGTAATTATTATCTGCATTTGTACTTACATCGTTTAATTGGATAGTAGAATTATCTTCATTTATATTTGATGTTGTTGTTTGTGTAGCAGATAATATTTTTGAATTATCAATATTATTTTCAGCATTTAGATTGCTGATTGTATTATTATCTGATATTGTCTGAGTTGACACTTCAGATATTGTATTATTATTTGAATTAATAGTTATATTAGATGAACCATCATCCGTGCTAACTGTTGTGTCGTTTGTGACATTTTCCGCTGCTACGGCCCCCATACATACAAGTAATATTAGTATTAATCCTATAATAATGAATAATTTTCTTTCTCTCATTTTTCAAATTCACCTCCTTATTTATATATTTATGAATTCGCATTATTTTTTTAAATAAGGAAAAAGAATACTATGATATGTTATCATTTTATTATGTGTAATATTATTTTCGATTTAATCTTAACAAACAAATTAAAATATTAAATAAAAAAAAGATAAAATCAGAAAAAGAAGGGAAAAAATTAGGTAAATATAGTTTTTAATATTAAATTTTAGGTACTTTGGATAATACCATATCTCCAGTATTTACTCCTAAATTTAAAGCATTTGCATTACATTTTGAACAGAGAAGATAAAATACATCTTGATTAGTGAATTTTAGTTCAGATAGTCCTTCATAATTCCCCATACCCTTGGATATTATGAATTCGGATTTATCAAATAGTTCTTTAAAAGTAGGGGATAATTTATCATAAACTACTCCAACAGTATTAGTTCCTATTGTTGTTAACTCTGCAAATTCATTTAAACCAATATCTTTTGCATCTTCTAAGCATGCATCATTTAAAACTGGACTTTCTTTAACTGCAAGTGTTATGTTAATATTATAATCGTTTTTTATCTTTTCTAAAAATAGTTTATCAAAAACGATTTCCCCAGTATTATCTACCAAGTATAATAGGTTATCATGTTTCTTTAGTGCATTATCTAATGCTTTTACATCATTTATAGCTAAATCTTTATTTAAGTATTCATTTAATAATTTTTCAATATCTACAGATAAGTCAAATGCTCCAAAATCTAGTATATTACCTACAATGCTTATTTTAACATAATTTTCTAAACTATCATCTTTTTTAAGTATTTCTTTTACTTCAGGCAATAAATTTTGAGCCATTTCATTTCCTAAATGTTTTTTTTCAAGGTATGGATCTTTACAACCAGTTTTTGTTCTTATAATTTCATGCATTGCAGAACCTGTTGCATTAGATGATGCATCTTTTTTATAATTTTCTGCTAAAAATTTAATTATATCTTCCATTATTTCTAGTTTTAATTCATCATCATCTGTTGACATGTCTAATGCTTCTCTTGCTTGACGTAAGTAACATGCACCACATTCATAATATACTTTCATTATAAATACTTCCAATTTTTCTATTTTTTTTATCCACCATAGATTATTTGGATTAATTTTATAGTGTCTCCATCTTGAATAGTTGCATCTTCCACTACAATTTGATCATTCTTTTTTGCAACTATTGTTTGAGGAGATACACCTAAATCATTTAACACATCAAGAATTGTTGTTTCCCCTTCAGTTAATTCTCTATCTTCATTAATTTCATTATATTCTAATTTAAAACTCATTTTATTAACCTCCAATTTTTAGTAATAATCTAAGTTAGGAGTGTGTCCTAACTCTTTAAGAAATGTACATGCTCTACATGTTTGGTTAGATGATGGTTCACCACAAACTTCACATCTGTCAAATTCAAAGGGTTCAGTTAATTCTTCTCTTATAGATGGGCGGATTTTATCAAATCCTCTAAGAGTACTATACATTATTGTTGGATGATCGGGGGTTAAATCTTTTAATATGTTACCTACTTCCATTCTGAATGATTGTTGAGCATATGGACAACTATCTAAATGTATATCTAAACCTTTAGATAATGCATATAATCCTACTTCTCTTTCAGGAATTTCACGAAGAGGTTTGATTTTTGGAGTGAATAATGGACTTTCTGATTCTGTTATTGGTCCGATTTTAACTAAATTATTAATATTTCCTTCTAAGTAATTCATTAATATTGCTTGAGTTTCATCATCAAGATTATGTCCTGTAGCTATTTTAGTTGCACCCATATCTCTAGCTGCACGATTTATTAACCATCTTCTAAAGACTCCGCAATAAGTGCATGATCCCCGATGGTCTGGTACTGTCATGATTTCATCTAAATCTATATTGAATGCATCTTTAAAAGATAATATTTGATGTTCTATACCTAATCTTTTAGCATGCTTTTTAGCTATGTCTACTCCTTCTTTACGATAGCCTTTAATACCTTCATCAATAGTAACAGCACATAAAGTTATGAAATGTCTTTCCACATAAGAATTTAAGATTTCAAGTGTAGCTACACTATCTTTACCTCCAGATAATGCTACCATTACTTTATCTCCTTTTTTTAAGAGGTTTTCTTTTTTAATTGTTTGAATAACCTTTTTTTCAATGCTTTCAATGAAACAATCTTGACATAATGATTGACCTGATTGTTTTTTCTTAATTATAACATTAGGGTTACCACATTTACTACATACATCCATAATTATACCATATTATACTTTTTTTACATTTGCACTACAAAATCAGCTAACTGATTAAGTGTACTTACTTCAAATACTTGAGCACCAGCTTCTTGGTATAAGCTAACGCAACTATCAACTACATCCCATTTATATTTATCTTCAGGGTTAAGAATTACAACTTTCTTACTGTCTCTTACTAATTCTTTCATTACCTCAACACTTGCAGGTATTCCATCAATTTTAGGTCCTGCCCAGTCTCTGCAATCTGATAATATTATAACATAAGATTTATTATTTAATTTTGCTTTTTTTCTAAATTGGTTAAATGAAGAATACATATTACTTGTTCCATGAACCATAGCATTTCGCATTCTTAAAGTTCTAACATCTGCGAAAGCTGTTAATAAGTACTCTTGTTTAAGAGCATCAGTAGTTTCAATAACTTTATTATCAAATTCAAAAACTCTTGAGTTTTTGAATGCTGTTTGACATGAATACATTAACATGAAAAACCAGCTACTTATCCATTCACAAGATCCACTAATATCATTTAAGAACATGTGCTCATTTTTATGTTTACGTGGTTTAGCCTTAATTAATTCAACAGGCACTCCACCATATTTAATATTTTTACGCATTGTTCTTCTAATATCAACTTTATTAGTTTTAGCTAATCTATTACGTCTTGATCTTTTATTAGCAATACGTCTTCCTAATTGTTGGCATAATTCTAAAACTCTAGGATCGAACTTGTTAAGTTTAGTTAAATCTTTATTTAAAATTTCACCTTCACGTTCTAATTGTTCTTTCTCATCTAGAACAGGTGTACCGGATAATTGTTTAATTTGCTCTGCACCCATAGGATTTGGTTTTTTATTAGTTTTACCATCCTTTTTAATAACATATTTATTGGATTTTCCCCCTCGTTTACCTACCCGTTTATTACTATTCCTGTTAACTTGTCTTTCATCAGTTGATGGTTTTTTTATGAAACATTCATCAAATATTTCATCAAATTTTGCAATATCATATTTATCTTTAACATAAACACTACGTAAAGCTCTTTTAAGAAGAGCTAAATCATCAGTTCCAATTAATTCATAAGTATCTAGTGCAGTTTGTGTACTGCGAATACTCACTCCTAAACCTTTATCTCTAAGCTGATTTGATAAGTAAACAATTTGGGATTTCATAATACTCAAAGGGGGAAAATATATAATTTATTGTTTGAAAATATCCTTAAGGACACGTTTTTTATCAGATTCGTTTTTTATTGCAACACCCATACTATCTATGAGTGCTTCTTCAACATTTTTATTACCTAAATTTTGAACACTATTAACCCAATCAACACTAGCTCTTACACTTGGCTTTTTGGTTAAATTAAGTGTACGTATACGTTGAACAAGATTCACTACTTTTTTAATTAAACCATCATCCGCTTCAGGGATTTTAGATTTTACAATCTTCATTTCACGTTCAACACTAGGATAAGAAATATATAAGAATAAACATCTATCTTTAGTTTCATCAAGTAACATTCTTTGAGAATTACTTGTTAAAACCACTATAAGATTATTATTTAAATCAAAAGTTCCTAAATCATTTACAGTGACTTGTTTTTCACCTAAAGCTTGTAGAAGGAAACTTTCAACTTCTTCATCTGCTTTATCAATCTCATCAATAAGTAAAAGTGAATCTTTTTCATCTATAAATGCTTGAAGTAATGGTCTTTTAATGAAATAATCATTATTAAATATACTTGTTTCATCCTGATTTTTACCTTTAGCAGATTCTAAATGTAATAATTGTTTTTGATAGTTCCATTCCCCTACAATTTGTTCAAATGTTATACCTTCATAACATTGTATACGGAAAAATTCTCTATTTAATGATTTAGCTATAGCTTTAGCTAATTCTGTCTTACCCACACCTGGTGGTCCTTCAATTAATATAGGTTTATTTAAGGATAATGCTAAAAAAGTGGATGTTGTTATTTCATCGTTACTAACATATCCAATGTCATTTAAACTTTTTTTAATATTTTTCAGGGTTAATTCTTCATTTGACAATTCAATAACCTTTCTTTTTTCTTTCTAAAATTTTTATTATAATATTTTATATATTTAGTTTCTTTTAATAAAAAGATTTGTTTATAATTAATAGAAATATTAAAAATCTTTTTTAATAAAAAATAAATAGTGAAAAACTAATAATTAAGATTAAATAAAATTATAAAGGTAAAAGAAACATGAAAAAAAAGGTAATAGGTTTATTAATCCTCTTCATTATTGTTCTTGGAGGATTTGCAATAAGTTCATTCTACTCAACAGATATCACACAGAACAATACAAACAACAGCTCACAGCAATTAACTGGTGAAAAAACAATGATTAATGGATTAACTTGTATGATACCGAGTTCTTATCAAGGAGGAAGCCTTAACACTTCTACTCCAGGAATAGAAACTTATGGAACTTATCAAAATGATCAAATTTATGTAACAGTATACTCACCAAATAGTAATGGAAACAAAGTATATCAAGGAGATATTGACTATTTTGTAAATAACATAGGAAACACTGATATTAACCAAGGAAAAGAAAACACCACTGTAAATGGTCATCAAATACAATACATTAGCCAACATTCAAACACACGTGGAGATTATAGATTAGCATTCTTCCAAGTAGG
Organism: Methanobacteriota archaeon; assembly: GCA_023440975.1. Classification (GTDB taxonomy): domain Archaea; phylum Methanobacteriota; class Methanobacteria; order Methanobacteriales; family Methanobacteriaceae; genus Methanobrevibacter_A. The sequence goes on from JAEZRD010000041.1 coordinate 5,346, forward strand.
AGATAAAAAAGTTTTAATCGAATGGTTAGGTTCAAGTATCACACCAGATATTAAAAATATAATAAATAGTTTTTATCAATTAAATTAAAAAAAAATATTAAAATTTTGAGTTTTCATTTTATTAAAACTCAAAAAATAAACCCTTCTTTTTTTATTTTGTGTATTTATACATGATTCTTCCAGTTAATGCCCTTAAGATTGGTATTTCATTAAACACAAGCATCATTGCCCAAGTAAGAGCTAATATGAATATTCCACTTAATGGAATCATTAACCAATAATTGTTTATAACATATAATGGAGTTAAAAGTTGATAGAATAACAAATGACCTAAATATATACCATAAACATTACTACTTAAAGAGATAATTGCATAACTAGTAAAACCTGTAGTAAAGAAATTACGTTTATTTGTGAAAGTTTTAGAATTAAAACTAAGGTTTTTAATAGTTAAGAAAAAACCAACTGATTGGAATACAACAAGTATATTATAATATAATGTTGAATTAGTTGGACCTGCAGTTAAAACACTACCTGAAGGTAAACATAATCGTATTATAGTGAAAACTACAAAAACAATCGGCCATAAAAATTTATTACTCCAAATCTTTCCATTTGCATTATGTAAATAATAACCTAGAACAAAATATCCTAAAGGCCCTGCAAAATATCTTAAATCAATATTAATATAAGGAATATGGAAAGTTGTGAATAAACAAGCTATTAACCAAATAACAATGAAAATAGGTACTTCATAAGCAGGAGAATTTCGAATCCATTTATTAATTATAGGTGCAATTAAGTAAACACTTAACATAACCCATACAAACCAGAAATGACCTAAATATCCTGCTTCACCAAGTAACATTTTAAAAATATAATCAGCGAATGAAATATGAGTTATAGCTGCAGTTCTATAAAATGTTCCAGTTACTAATGCTAATGCAATGAATATAATCCACCATAAGAAAAATGGAATCAACATTCTTGGAAATCTAAGCTTAACAAAACTTGAAAAATCATAATCTCTACCTAAAAGTAGGATTCCTGAAATCATGATAAATAATGGAATACTTACTCTACAAATTATATCATAAAAAGTAGCAACTTCAGAGCCTGAAATGTGTCCAGGAATATAAAAGTAACAAACATGAGCAATAATCACTAATAATATAGAAATAGCTTTTAATTGATCCAAATAAGCTATCCTATCATGCCTAGCTCTTCTATCTCTTGAACGAATCATTAAGTAAATACTCCTATTTAATAAATTTTCTTATAATCATCATTTTCATAAAAAAGTTTAAAACATCAAAATGTTTATATAATATATTATTATAATATTATTAAATATAAATGTAAAGGATTAAATTTAAAAAGGGAGGATAAAGATTATGAAAACCTTAGTTGTGTATTACTCACGGACACATAATACTAAAAAAGTAGCAGAAGAAATTAAAAATCAACTTGACTCTGATATTGAAGGAATTATTTCAAAAACCAAATATGATGGAAAAATAGGTTTTGTGAAAGGAGCAAAAGATGCAAGAGGAGAAAAAGAAGTTGAAATATTAACATCTAATTATGACCCTTCAAAATATGATTTAACAATTATTGGAACACCAGTATGGGCAGGAAACATTTCAACACCCGTTCTTACTTACATCAATAATAATAAAAATAAATTTAATGATGTTGCTTTCTTCATAACTGCTAAATCAGATAAAGCTGAAGATGTTTTAAATAAAATGAATGAACATACAGGTAAAAATCCAGTAAGTACATTAATGATTAAAGAATCAGAAATAGATAATATAAAACCTAAAGTAACTGAATTCATATCAAAAATAGAATAATTAAAAGAAAAAAATAAAAATTAATTCCGTTTTTTTTTCTTTTTATTTTAATTTTAAAGGACGATTGAACAAATCAAAGTCTTGAATATAATCTTTACGAGTAATCATAGCAATTTCAGCTTTCTGTAACTCACTACCTAAATAAGCTGCATGCTCTAAACGAGTGACTAAACCTTTTTTAACCAATTCATCATAAACTTCTTTTGCATAAGTTCCACTAACAGCAATATCTGGTTTAGTTTTCTTAAAATGAGTAACAACTATTTTACTACTCTCAACATCTTTACCATAATCAACACGTATTTTAAAACTTCCAAGAGGATCACGTTTAAATTTAGTACATTCCTTAGCTTGTTCTACAGGAACATCATAATCTTCATCTAAATCAACATGTTTTCTTTTATCCTTAAACACAAGTAAGTTAATTCCTAAATCTTTAGGTATTGAATGTCTATGTTTAGCTAAAAACATCATTTTACTAGAAACTGCTAATTCATGAACACTTCCAGCAGTTTTACCACTTTCTTCAGGAGTGAATAATATACTAGCACCCAATTCCATCCCTATACCTGTAAGTAAAGCATTTGCTCCCACAGAATCTGTATCCATCAATTCAATTACATTACCTACACCAAAAAACATTGGTCTTTTAATTTCCTTATGGAAATCATTATAAGCAGTTATAGAATCAACTAAACTATTACTATTTATTGGATCTAAAACCATATCAGCTATACCATCTAAACCTTCAGTTTTTTTAAGAAGTTTTTTCATAGAACTAATACGTTCCTCTGGAGTATGTGGAACAAAACCTTCATTATAATTAGTTGGAAGTAAAACTGCAGGAATATTATGCTCTTTAAGTAAAGGTAATAATTCTTCACAATTACCATGATCTAAGCTTAATACCATGTCAATTCCACAATCAACAGCTACTTTAATTTCTTTAGGATTTAAAGTATCTATACTTAAAGGCCTATCACCAATAATAGGTCTTAATGTTTCAATAAGACCAGGAATATCTTCAGAGCGATCTTCTCCTGCTAACATTCCAATATCTATCATATCCGAACCAGAAGCAACAAAATATTCAGCTTTTTTAATTAAATCTTCTTTAGAAAGTGCTGGTGCATTAGCTATCTCAGATAATACTCTCATAGGGAAATCTTCACCAACAGGTAAGTTTTTAACTAAAATATTATTAGGTTTTTTAAGTAATTCCCCTACTTTTTCTTCATTATTTTCATAATCCTCAATAAATTGGAATGCTTGTTTACGTTTTTCATCTTCAATAAGTTTATCTGCAGCTTTATCCTCAGATAATTCTAAATCTTCAACTAAATCCAAAACCATTTGTAAATCTGCAGCATCTGTTGAACCTTTAAAACTAGGAATATTAAATGCTTTACTAATTTCAATTGTAGTTTTTCTCATTAAACCTGGAGTAAGTATCATATCAATTTCATCTAATTGATTTTCATAATTTTCCTTAATCTCTTTAATAATCTTACTAGGTGTTAAAAAAGCTGCAATCTGCGTATTATCCGCAATATGAACAATTGTATCAACTTTACTTTTATCTGCTTTCTGCTTAACAAGTGGGTAAGCAAGCTCCCCAGTTATAATAAGTACTTTCATAAATAATTACTTCCTAAATAAAAAAAAATTTTTAATCAGATAAACGGGCTGACGCATGCCTATGAGCCCAACATTGAATAACCACACCAATAGGTAATCCTGCAGTATGTGTACTTGCTGTCATGATTTTAACATCCAATGCAGTTGTACGGCCCCCCATTCCCATAGGACCTTTACCATTCTCATTAATCTTATTTAATATATCAGATTCTATTTTAGCTATTTCCTTATCAGGATTAGGTTCTCCAACTTCTCTTAATAAAGCTTTTTTACCTAGTTTCATAGCCATGTCACTTGTTCCACCAACACCAACACCAATTATCATTGGTGGGCATGGTTTTCCTCCAGCAGCTAAAGCTGATTCAACAACAAAATCTTTTATACCTTCAATTCCTTCAGCGGGCAATGCCATTTTAAGCTTATTATTATTTTCTGAACCAAAACCTTTAGGTAAAACTGTGAACTCAACATAAGGTTCATCTATTAAATCAATATTAATTTGAGGAATATCCTCCCCTATATTTATTCCAGTATTCACACGTGTTAATGGATCTACAACATTTGGTCTGAGAGGAACTTCTTTTGTAGCTTTCTCCACTCCTTTTTTAATGCCTTCAATTAAATTTTCACATTCAACTTTCCCAAGCTTTACAAAAATTATAGGAAGACCAGTATCTTGACACATTGGAACTTGATTTTTAGAAGCTAATTCCACATTTTTAAGAATATTACTAATATTTAACTTACCTAATTCATTATCTTCTTCTTCAAGTGCATTTTCAAGTGCAATTCTAACATCATCTCTAACTTCTATAACTGCATTTTTATAAAGCTGATAAATAGTATCTTCAATTGTTTTTTCACTAATCATGGAAATAATCCCTTCAAAAAAATGATATAATCCTAAATAATAATTAATTATTATAATATTACAACTAACAAATTTAAATAATTTATTAAAAAAAAATCAGATAACTTAATTTATAAAAAAAAATATGTAAAAAAAATAGAGCATTAGGATAAAAATCTATAACTAATAGATTAATCCTAATTGTTATAATTAAAATTTTTATTTCATAATGCTTTGAATTTTAACTAAACCTTCAGAAACTTTTTCTTGACGTTCATGAATAATTTCACTACTATCATTAGTTAAAGCCTTAGTTGGACATGCTGCAACACATGCTTGTGAATCCTTATCATAACACAAGTTACACTTTTTTGCAAGACCAACCTCGTCCATGTTTATAGCACCAATTGGGCAAACACCAGCACATGTTCCACAACCAATACATTTATCATCATTAATAATAATAGCTCCACCTAACTCTTCAATAGCCCCTTCAGGACATGCTAAAAGACAAGGTGCTCGGTTTGGATCACAATGCATACAGAATAAAGGTATACCTTCAGTTACATGAATTGCATTATTTGGACAATCTCTTTCACATTTTCCACAATCAACACATAATTCTGGATTTAAAATCAATTCACGCATAATCATTCACTCTCCTTATCTGCAGCAGTTTTAGCCTTAGTTGTGCTTGTAATAAGAGATAATACTCCTTTACGTTTAGGTCTTTTACTTAAACCTTGAAGTTTAGCTACATGTGCATTTTGTTTTTTATCCTTTAAATCTTCAATATCAACAAGCTCAATAGCTCTCTTACTACATGCTTGCTTACATGCAGGACCTTCTTCACGATCTTGACAAAGATTGCATTTATGAGAACTACCATAAGCTATTGTAATACTACCAAATGGACAAACCATGGAACAAAAACCACAAGCAATACATTTAGTTGAATCAACACCTTCACTAGTCATAGCACCAGTAGGACATATAGTTTCACAAGGAGCATCTTCACATTGTTGACAACGTATTGGATAATAACTTTCACCTACATCATGAATAGTGATACATTTAACACCGTGAACACCTTCACAAGCTTTTTCACAATCTAAACATCCATCACATAATTCACTTTGTACTAATAATTTCTCCAAAAGAGTTCCCTCCTTCTTTATATTCCTAATTCTTCACAGTTTGCATCAACATATTGTTGTATTTGATCAATTTGTTCTTGTTTAAGATGTCTAAATCTCTTTTGAGTACTGAGATAATCTTCAACAGGTATTTTCTTTTGTGGTCTGTAAGTAACTTTAAATTCCCCATGATCAATTTCATATAAAGACCATGCACCTGATTCAACAGCTTTACGACCAATATCAATAGTTTGACTAGGATCAAATCCCCAACCAGTAGTACATGGTTGATGTAAATGTATATAAGCTGGTCCATCAACTTCAGCTGCTTTTTTAACTTTCTTCATATAATCTTCAGGATAAGCAATACTTGCTGTTGCAACATATGGAATTCCATGTGCTGCCATTATAAGAGGCATATTCTTTTTAGTTTCTGTTTTACCGAAACTTTGATTACCTGCAGGAGAAGTAGTTGTACTTGCACCATAAGGTGTTGCTCCACTTCTTTGTATACCAGTATTCATATAAGCTTCGTTATCATAACAAATATATAACATGTTATGTCCTCTTTCCATAGCTCCAGATAATGCTTGGAGACCTATATCAACAGTTCCTCCATCACCACCAAAAGCAACAACATTAACATCTTCTTTACCTTGAGCTTTAAGTGCTCTTTCAACACCAGATGCAACTGCAGCACTGTTTTCAAAAGCTACATGTATGAAAGGAATTTCCCATGCAGATTCAGGGAAAGGAGTTGTCATAACTTCTAAACATCCTGTAGCTGATATTGCTACAGTATTTTTACCTAATACTTTAAGAGCAAGTCTTACTCCAATACTAGCTCCACAACCAGCACAACCTCTATGTCCTGGTGCTAATAATTCTATTTCAGGTACTTCCATTTTAATAGTCCTCCTTAAGGTCTATCCAATTAACATCTTTAACAGGATTTTTGGTTTGTTCTACTATTTCAAGAATTGTTTCAGGAGTTATATCTCTTCCACCTAAACCAGTGATGAAATCATAAGCTTCTTTGTTAACACGAGCTTTAATATCATTGAATAATGCTCCACCAACACCGAAACAAACATTTTTATCAATTATAGCTAATTTACTTGCATTTTTAACTGCTTCTTCAATTTCTTCATAAGGGAAAGGTCTGTAGGATCTTACTCTTAATAAACCTATTTTTTCACCTTTATCACGTAAGTCATCTACAACAGATTTTATAGTTCCACATATACTTCCCATTGATACGATTATGATATCAGCATCATCTGTTTTATAAGTTTCAATAAGACCATATTCTCTTCCGAATTTTTCACCATATTCTTTACCTACTTCTGTAATTACATCTTTAGAACGGTCCATTGCATCTTGTATTTCATGTCTTAATTCTGTGTAGAATACTGGGTCTGCAAAGTTACCAAGACTCATTGGTCTTTCAGGATCTAGGAATTGATGAACTGGTTCGTAAGGTGGTAAAAATTCATCCACATCTTCTTGTTCTGGTATTTCTACTGGTTCTACTGTGTGAGTTAATATGAATCCATCTAAACAAACCATTACTGGAAGTGATACTTCTTTATTTTCAGCTATTTTATATGCCATTAAAGTTGTATCTAAAGCTTCTTGTGCATTTTCTACAAAAATTTGTATCCATCCAGAGTCTCTTTCAGCTATTGCATCTTGATGATCGTTCCATATATTTAAAGGTGCTGATATTGCTCTGTTTGCATCAGCCATTACTATAGGTGCTCTCATACCTGCTGCAGCATATACAACTTCATGCATTAACATTAACCCTTGGGATGATGTAGCTGTGAATACTCTTACACCTGTTTCTGATGCTCCAAGTGTTGCACTCATTGCACTGTGTTCTGATTCCACTCTAATATATTCAGCATCAAGATCTCCATCTGCAACATATTGTGCTAATGTTTCAGATATTGTTGTTTGTGGAGTTATAGGATAAACAGGAATAACTTTAGGTTTAGCTAAGCGTACAGCTGTAGCTACACTTTCATTTGATGTCATAACTTTTTTTGTCATATATAATCTCCTTTTTATTCTTCTCTTGCTAATTCAATAGCTTGTACTGGACATTCTGTTTTACAAATTCCACAGCCTTTACAAAAATCATAATCTATATCATGATCTTTATTTATACATCCTTCTGGGCAGAATAATATACAGTTATCACAGTCAACACATTCGTCTTTATTTAGTGTTGGTTTAAAGGTTCTCCAACTACCTGTTTTATTATTACGGGTATTTCCGGGATTGGCTATTGCTCCTCCAATAGTATCCATTTATAATCACCTTTTCATACTTTTTTTGATAATTGTTAAATTTTAAAAAATTTTTTTATACTTAGCTTGTTAATATTTTTTTTAAGCTAAGTCATATGCAATTTGGCATGCTGTTGCATTCTTTTCCCCTACTTTACCAGGGAATGTTTCTTTTATAACTTTTAAAATAGATTCAATACTTACTTCACCAGTTCTTTTAGCAAAGCAACCTAAAATGATAGTATTTACTATATTTCTTCCTAAATTATCTAAGGCTATACCAGTTGCATCAATATTAAAGACATTTACTTCATTTGAAGTTAATTCTTTAGTTGTATTAATTATTACTTCCCCATCTTTATCGACTCCAGAATAAACATCTACTACATTAAGTAATCCGTCATCTAGAACCATTACATATCGTGGATTGTATACTTGGTATCTGACTTCTATAGGTTTTGAATCAATTCTAGTAAAAGCCATTACTGGTGCTCCTCTTCTTTCTACTCCGAAAAATGGGAACGCTTGGGAGAATTTTCCGTCTTCAAATGCTGCTTTTGCTAAAATCTCTGCTGCAGTTACAGCACCTTGTCCTCCTCGACCATGAAAGCGAATTTCAATCATAATATTTTCCTCCATTTTGTCATAATTAATCATTTAAATTAAATAATATATAAACTTTCTTAATAAATATTAAACTTTGAAAAATCACAACGAAAAAATGAACAAAATAAATTAAAACTATAAAATAACAATCATTAATTGAAAAAAATCATTAAATACTTATTAGAATTTAAAAAATATTCAAAAAATTAAAAAATAACTTAAAAAAAGTAAAATTAAAAAATAAACCAAAAAACAATAGCAAAACACCTAAAAACAAATAATAAAACAATAAAATAAAAAATAAACAAAAAAACCATTAAAAATAAACAAAAAACCTAACATAAAACCTTAAAAAAAATTAAAACTTAACAAAACATAATCATGATTAATCATTAACAATTATAAAAATAGTAAAAAAAATTCCCCTATATAATAATATATATAATAAAAATATAGTAAAAAAAAGTGAAATAAAAAAAAATAATGAAAAGAATAAAAATTATTCCTCATCATCATCCAAAGATTTAATATCAGGTCTTTTAAGAGTTAACATAAAAATAGTACGATTACCAATATTAACCGCACGATCAGCAGAACGTTCCAAATACCTAGCAATAAAAATCAATTGAACAAAATTTTCAATACCTTCCTTACTTTCACTCATTAAACTAGTAGATTGAGTAAGTACATTATCAAATAATTCATCAACCTTATCATCATCAGAATTTAATTCTCTAGCTTTCTCTAAATCCTGATTAAGAAACGCCTTAATAGATTTAGTTAACATCAAATGCACATAATCCCCCATATAAGCTAACTCTTTAACAAGCTTTTTAGGGACATTCTCAAAATTAATTTGATCAATAGCATCAGCAATATTCATAGCCAAATGACCAATACGTTTAATATGACTAATATTACGCAATGTAGCTTCAATATACATCAAATCACTAGCAAAAGGTTGTTCACTAGCAATAAATCTAATACATTTACGTTCTAACTCAATAGTAAAAACATCAATCTCATCAGTTTGTTTTCTTAAATCCTCAACCTTACTTTTATCAAAATTTTCTAATAAATCAACAGCAACACGTTGAGACTCAATAGCTAATTGCCCTAATTTTTCAGAATCTTCAGTAACTTTTTTCATTCTTGTTTTAAATGAAATACTAGGGTAAATTTTACTCATTTTATTACATCTCCAATAATAATTATTTTCTAAACAAATAATTAATAAATTTTATCCAAATCTTCCAGTAATATACTCCTCAGTCTTTTTCTCACGAGGATTAATAAATAATTCAGATGTTAAATTATGCTCAACAATTTCTCCATTTAAGAAAAAAGAAGTATATTTACTAACACGTGTAGCTTGTTGCATATTATGAGTAACAATCAATATAGTATACTCCTTTTTAAGACGATTAATCAAATCTTCAATTTTAATAGTAGATATAGGATCTAATGCAGAACAAGGTTCATCCATAAGTATAACTTCAGGCTTATTAGCAATAGTACGTGCAATACAAACACGTTGCTGTTGACCACCAGACAAACTCATAGCAGAATCATGAAGTTTAGATTCAACTTCATCCCAAATAGCAGCAGATTTTAAACTTTCTTCCACTCTTTTAGCAATAAGATCTTCATCATCAACACCATGAATTCTTAAACCATAAGCCACATTCTCAAAAATTGATTTAGGAAAGGGATTAGCCTTCTGAAAAACCATCCCCACTCTTTTTCTTAAATTAACCACATCAATACTTTTATCATAAATCTCAGTATCATCTAAATAAATCTCACCATCATGATTAAAAGAAGGTATAAGATCATTCATACGATTAAGAGTACGTAAAAAAGTGGATTTACCACAACCAGAAGGACCAATTAGAGCAGTAACTGTATTTTCTGGAATTTCTGCATTAATATTTTTTAATATATGTGCATCACCAAAATATGCATTTAAATTTTTAACCGTGATTCTATTCATTACAAAAATCCTCCATTATTTTTTTAATATTTTCCCATCATTTTTTCCTGATATCTATTTACAATGTAATTAGTAACAAATGTTAATATAAGAACGATAATTACTAAAACTGCAGCTGTACCAAAAGCATTAGGCATTGAAATTCCTTCAGTCGCTAATACATACAAATGTAAAGGTAAAGGACGACCAGGATCAAAAATTGATATTGGTACTGTAAGTGCTGAACCAACAGCATACATAACTGCTGCAGCTTCAGAAATAGCACGAGTCATAGCAAGAATCACACCAGTGATAATTCCTGGAATTGCCGCAGGAATAATAACATTGGATATAGTTTGCAACTTAGTAGCACCTAAACCAAGAGATGCTTCACGATAAGTATCTGGCACACTTGCTACAGAAACTTCTGCAACCTGAAAGATTGTAGGAACTGCCATAATAGCTAATACTAATCCTCCACATAAAACAGACCATCCTAAGTTTAAAAATACTACAAAAAATGCTAAACCAAATAAACCAAATACAATTGAAGGAATACTTGCTAAAGTCTCTGCACCAAAACGAATTAAATGCACTATTTTACTATCTCCAGCATATTCCACCATGTAAACAGCTGCACCTACACCTAATGGAGTTGCAATTATAGCTGCAATAAATGTTACATATAAACTTGATATAATCATTGGAAATATTCCACCAGATTTACCAGAATCAATAGGATTTCCAAATAAAAATTCTAAGTTAACCACAGGTAAACCTTTTACAAGAATATAACCTAATATAATAATTAAAACACATAAAGTGAATAATCCAGATAATATAAAAATCACATTCATTATTCGATCAGATGATTTAGAACTACATAACTTAAATGCCATAATCTAATCACCTTCTCCAATATTATTTACAACATTATCTGAAAACATTATATTATAATAATCATAAGCTTCTGTATTTTTTAATATTTTTTTACTTCCTAAAACTTGACGTGGAACCTTAATATTTTTCTTAATTTTAATTTTATTATAAATCATAAAGTTCCACCTCCAATATCCATTTTATATTTACGTTGAATCCAATTAGCGAATAATAATAAAATCATAATTATTATAAATAACACAACTGCAGTTGCAAACAATGCATTATAATGTAATCCTGTTGCATATCCCATTTCTAAAGCTATATTTGAAGTTAAAGTTCTAACTGGTTCAAATATTGATCCTGGGATTTGAGTTACATTACCTGCTACCATAATTACAGCTAAAGTTTCACCTATTGCACGACCCATACCTAAGATGATTGCTGTTACTATTCCGGGAAGAGCTGCAGGAAATACTACATGTCTAATTGTTTGCCAATTAGTAGCACCTAAACCTAATGAAGCTTCACGAAAATGTTGAGGTACAGTACGAAGTGAATCTTGGGATACACTGATAATTGTTGGTAAAATCATTATTGCTAAAATAATAGCTGCTGTGAAAACACTGAATCCAGTTCCTCCAAAATGTTCTCTCATTATGGGTACTAAAACAATTAATCCGAAAAACCCATATACAACACTTGGTATTCCGGCTAATGTTTCGATAACTGGTTTTAAAAATTTTCTAACTTTGTTTTGAGCAACTTCTGCCATAAATATTGCGCATAAAAGGGATAATGGAACTGCCATTAGTAGTGCTAGTAATGTCACTTCTAATGATCCTACAATCATGGTAAATACACCATATTGTCCTAAATCTGGTGCCCAGTTCATTCCAAAAATGAAATTAAAAAATCCATAACTTTGAAATGCAGGAAATCCTTGAATTAGGATAAATGCTACAATTATTAGAATTATTAATATTGAAAAACATGCTGTTAATAATAAGCATTTTTCTATTAAAAATTCTGATAAATTATTTTCTTCCATTTCATGCCTCGAAATTTTTTTTATTTTTAATATTTTTTTAAATTTTATAATTTTGAATTTTATAATTTTGAATTTTTTTCTAATTTTAAATAAATTTTATAAAGAATTTTAATTGTGGGGTATTAATATTTTTTATAAAAGGATAATATTTTTTAAGATACAGGAATAATCTTATTTTCTCTAATTATTTTTGTTCCTTCTGGAGATTTAACCCATTCTAAGAATTTTTTAACTTCACCTGTAGGTTTCCCTTTTACAAGGAATAAGAAAGGTCTTTGTAATTTGTAATCTCCATTAGCAATTGTTTCTTCAGAAGGAGTTACACCATTTACTGAAAGTCCTTTAACATCACTACTCATGTGAGCAAAAGACATATATCCTATTGCTCCAGGATCTGTCGATACAGCTTGTTTTACTGATTCTGTGGAACTTTGAACTATTGCTGTGGGCATTATTTTAGTTTTCCCCATTATGAGACTTTGAAATGCGTCACGAGTACCTGAACCTTCTTCACGAGTTATAACATGAATTTCTTGGTTTTTTCCTCCGACTTCTTTCCAATTTGTGATATTACCATTGAATATGTCTCTAATTTGGTCACTTGAAAGATCTGAAATGTTGTTTCCATTATTTACTCCAACAACTATTCCTTCTTTTCCTAATTCAACTTCAGTAATATTTTCTTTATCTGAAGAATCTAGCTCTTTAGAGCTCATTCCAATATCAGTGATTCCTTGATGAGTACTTCTTATACCCATTCCAGAACCCCCTCCTTGTACACTTATTTTTAAATTGGATTGATTTGCCATGTAAGCATCTGCTAATTCTTCTGCTAAAGGTTGTACACTTGTAGAACCTACAATATCCATTCTTTGAACATTTAAACCTGGAACTATAAGTAAACAAAGGACTATTATAGCTATTATTATTCCAATTACCCATTTATATCTTGATTTCATTTTTTTAATTCCCGTCTATAAATATAAAAGATTATAATAAATTTTTAAAATTTAACAAAATTACTATAATTTTAATAATTATAAATGTATTATAATTTAATAATTATAATGTTTTAGAGGAAATCAAATCGATTACATAAAAAAAATGGAAAAAAGAAAAAAATTCTTTAAATTTTAGTTTTTTTATACATTTTTAGTTTTTCTTAAGCAGTATTAATTTGTATTATTTGGTTGAAGGTACGATTTTCTCTTGTTCTAATACTTTTTTACCTTCATCTCCCATTGCCCAATCAATGAATTTTTTGGTTTCACCAGTTGGTTCTCCTTTGGTTAGGAATAGGAATGGTCTTTGTAATTTATAAGATCCATCACCAATTGTACTATCAGATGCACTTACTCCATCTAAACTTACTGCTTTTACATCTTTAGACATATGTGCATAAGATATAAAACCAATTGCATTAGGGTCTTGTGCTACTGATTGTTTTACAGCTTCTGTGGAACTTTGTACTACTGCATCGCTTTTTACTGAATCATTACCTAGAACTATTTTTTTAAATGAATCTAAGGTTCCTGATCCTTCTTCACGAGTTATTAAATCGATTGTACCAGAACTTCCGCCTACTTGATTCCAATTTGTTATTTTACCTGAGTAAATATCTTTTAATTGGCTTAATGTTAAGTCGGAAACACTATTTTTATTATTTACTACAACTACAATACCATCGTTACCTAGTTTGTATTGCTTTAATCCTGCGGCATCGGCACCTTTTACATCTTTGGAACTAGTTCCTATATCTGCGGTTCCTTCTTGGGCACTTTTGATACCTACACTGGATCCTCCACCTTGGACGTTGATTTGTACTCCAGGATGTGTTGCATTATATTTTGCTACAAGTTGTTCGGCTACTGGTTGAACACTAGTTGAACCTACTATATCAACTTTTTGAGCACTTGATGTAGTAACTACAAGAAATGCTGCGGCTATTATAATTATTATAGCAATTATTGCTATTTTTCTACTTTTTTTCATAATTCATTCTCACCCAATTAAAAGGTAGTAAATTTTTACTTATAAAGGTTTCCATAATGTGAATGAATTTACACATAATAGGAACTAAATGGTGAAAAAGAATGAATAAAAAAAATACAAAATTCACAAAACAGGAACAAAAATAGACTTAAAGTTAAAAAAATAAAAAAAATTACTCACGGAAAGTCCGTGGAGTAATAGGACGAGGAATATCCTTATGATACTCAGCAGCAGTATCCATAATCTCAACACTAATATCCCCCATACGTTCAAAAGCCTTCACAACACGAGATAAATACAAATAATAATTAGAATGCTGAGTATCATCAAAACTAGTATCTGCCATCTGAGAAGCAATACAATTCATAGCTTTCTTCTGCAAATCATGCATTTTCTCCTCACAATCCATAAGATCCCCTCTAACAGAAAGTTTACCATTAATAAAAGCATCCATAGCAATATCAATAGACTTCTGAGCATTCTTATGCATTTTTTTCAAAAACTTCAAAATATCATCATCAACCGCCAAATCATCATTAATAGTGAACTTAGCAATATGACCAGAATAATCACCAATACGCTCTAAATCATAAGCAACTTCAGTATAAATAGTAACCTTAGAAAATTTAGAATGAGGATCAATATTCACAATAGTTTCAACAGAATTACGAACCTTCTCATTCATATTATTAGTAGCATAATCCATTTCAAGAGCTTCCCCAGCAATCACTTTATCATTTTCCACAACTGAATTAAAAGCAGCCTCAACCTCAGATTTAACATGATTACTCATATTCTGCAACATATTCTTAATTAAAAGATTTCCAGAATACTCTGGAGAATCAACATCCTCACCATATAATTCCTCATACTTTTTTAAATCTATGATATAAGCCCTTTTAACAACTTCCTCTTTAACCAATGGTTGTAAAAGTTGAGTAACATAACGACGAGTAATACCTAATTTATCAGCTATTTCATCCTGAGTAGAAGGATTTTCATACAAAATCACATCTAAAATATCTTTTAAAGTCCTATTTCCTTTATTTGGCATAAAAATCAACAAAATTTATAATTATATTAATTATTATTTTAAAAACAAAAACTAATAAATATTTCTAAAAACATGAACAAAAATAGTTAAAATAGGAAATAAAAAAAATTATTTCCCAAAAAAATTCTTTAAAGATTAAGGATTCACAACCATAGTAGTACTATTAGAAACAGAACTATAACAATCAGAACCAGCATAAGAACAAACAACAGTATAATTACCTGGAGCTAAATTAATAGCTAATTGATATGCCCCTTCAGTATCTGTAGTAACCCAATAAACTTTACTAGCCCCACTAGATAAACGAGTCAAATTCAAACCAATATGCTGACCCACCAAAGGACTACCAGAAATAGTTTGTAAAATTCCAGTTAAATTTTGTGCAACACCATAAACCCCAATAAACTTATTAACAGTTAATAAAGTGGAATTCTTTTCAAAACTTAAAACTTCAATTGAATTATTACAATTAGAAGATAAACAAGTCTCATTACCATAATATGTTCCTTGCACTAAATAAGATCCAGGAGATAAATTAATTGGTAAATAAACATTACCCTCAGTATCTGTAGTAACCCAATAAACTTTACTAGCTCCACTAGATAAACGAGTCAAATTCAAACCAATATGCTGACCCACCAAAGGATTACCTTTACTATCACTTAATTTAGCAGTATAATTTAATCCTTGACCATAATTTTCAGTGAAATTTTCACCAGATAAAACTGTTATTATACTTGAAGTAGTATCTAAAACAGCAGTTTTTAAAATTACATTTTCGGCTTGTGAATAATTAGCAGCAATAACAGATTGCCCTTCATGATTTACAGTATAATTAGCACTAATTAATCCTTCATCAGAAGTTAAATTAGATATAGACATTCCATCAACAAGTAAATTAACTAATCCTCCAGTTATAGTGTTATCATTATCATCAGTAATTGAAGCAGTTATATTTACAATATCCCCATTATTTACTTTAATTGTTTGATTATTCAATAAAGTAATATAAACATTTGATAAAATTCCAAGATTATAAATTTCATTTCCTTTTGAATAAGCTTCACAATTAATTATAGTATTATTTTTTAAAGTTAATGTAGAATATTCATTATAAATAGCTCCACCTGTTTTAGAAGTATTGTTTGTGAATATAGAATTTTGTATTGTCATTAAACTATAATACCAATAATTAATCACAGCTCCACCATTTAATCGACCAGTATTACTATCAAAAGTACACTTATCAATTAAACAGGACCCAATCAAACCATTTAATGCATTAGCAGAATATATTGCTCCTGCTCCATAGGCAGAATTTCCTTTAAATAAACATTGAACAATTGTAGAATAAGTTCTATCATTTAAATATATTGCTCCACCTATACCAGATTGACTTGCCTGATTATTAATAAATGTTGAATTATAAACATTTAAATAACCTTTATTTTGATAAATAGCCCCACCATTTTGTTTATAAGCTAAATTATCAATGAAAATAGTATTATAAATATTACCCGTACCATAAAGATCATAGATAGCTGCTCCACCATCACAACCAGTATTAACTATAGTGTTATTAATAAATTTAGAATTATTCACGGTTAATTTACCTATAAGATTATAAATAGCTCCACCATATTGTGCTGAATTATTCTTAAAAATACAATTATTAATAGTTAATACTCCATCATTTTTTTGGATAGCTCCACCAACTTCCTGTAATTCAACAGTACTACCATTAGTAAATGTTAAATTATTAAGTGAAACTGTAACAAATTTACTGTTTATAATAAAAATATGAGTATTATTAAAAGCAGAAATTATTGTATTCTCATTACTTTCCCCAATTAAATTAACACTTTTATTTAATTCATAATTACTAACCAAATATGTACCATTAGAAATATATATTGATTGTCCTCCAGTATTTGCATCTAATCCTTCCTGTATTGTTTTAAAAGGATGAGATTCTGAACCATCCCCAGATTCATTTACATTAGATGAAATATACCAATTATAACCAGAATTATTAGAATTTAATGAATCAGATAAATTAACATTAGTTCCAGACATTGTGTTATTGTTAGATATATCCTCTGCACTTACAAATGGAATTAAACAAATAATCAATATGCAAAATATTGCTAATGGAATAAATTTATGAAAAATTTTAGTCATAAAAGTTTTATCCTCCCAATAGTTAAATAAATATAATTTAATATTTAAAAAACAGATAATTAAATGAATAAATTTTAGAATAAAAGAATCTAACAAAATTATTAAATAATAATTAAATGTTTTTCATTTAATTATTTTAATCAATATTAAATATAAATTTTTCAATATGAATTAATAATTATATCGTTTAATGAAAAAAATATATAAATAAATATAACATCAAAATAAGAATATTAAAAATAAACTAAAAGTTGATTATTATGCCTGATAAAAACAGCACAGAATATAAAATAGCAGAAAGGACTGTTGAAAAAAAGATGGGTTTTTATAAACATTTAATTATTTACTTAATAGTTAATATAATTTTAATCTTAATCAATGTTTTTATAAATCCTGGAAACTGGTGGTTCTATTGGGTAACTGTATTTTGGGGAATTGGTGTAATATGTCACTTTTTAAGTGTTTTTACATTAACATCAAAAAAAGCATCAGAATGGAAAGAAAAACAAATAGAAAAAGAGTTAAAAAAATAAATTTAATTCTTTTTATCTCCAAATTTATTATTAAAAAATTTAGTAGTTTTATTAGAAGCATTAAGTGTTTTTCCAGAATTAATTGCTAATGATTTTTTAGATTCATATTCAGATTCTTCATAACCATTATTTCTAATAACTTTTTTTCTAGGGTAATAATTAGATTGTGAATTATTTCTAACCTCATTATTATAATGTTGGTTTCTTGTTTCAGCCATTTCTAATTCATCAAAATCTAAAGGATCATAATATTGTGCTCTTCTAGGCATATAATCCCCATTACGATAAACTTTTGGTTCTTCATCACGAGATCTAAATATACTACTTAAAACTCCCACTATGATAATTAATAATAATAATAAAATTATTAATGCAATCCAGAAATCTAATTTATCTAATACTTTATCTGCTAAGAAGAATAATTTACTACCTATCAACATTGTATTATTTAAATCAACAAGCCCTCTAGCAAGTAAAATTCCTCCTGTAAAAAATACTAATACTCCATTTCTCTTTGGAATGTTATTGCTATTTAAAAATGGATAAAAACTTAAAACAATCATACCTAATCCCATTACCCGGAATAGATTTTGATTTGTTGCAGTTTCAAGCATATTAAATATTTGAACAAAATTATAATGGAATGTTGCTAAGACAAATATTAATTCTATAATAGTTATAACAATAAGTGGGAGCAAATAAACTATTTCCCCCCCAATATTATATTTCTTAAATTCCTTATTTTCTAACCTTGATTCAGAATAGGTAGAAAGTGCTTGATAAATTATAGAACTTAATACAGACCCTATAACTGTTCCTGTAAGTCCTAAAGTTGCGGTGGTTAATGCAACTATGCCTGAAATCAATCCAGCCATAATAATATTAAAATGGTTCTTTTTAGACATTTTCTCCTCCAATTATTTAGTCTAGTACACTTAATTTTATATTCACATATTATTTTGGTGGAATCAATATGCAAACTATCATTACAATTTAATGTTAATTTTAGAATTTAATAAAATTTTCTATCTATATATAATTATAAAAAATATCATATAAACTTATGTATTGTAAAATTTTCAAAATAAAAAAATTATAGATTAAAAGTAAATTCAAGAATAAATAAGAGCCTTAGGGGGGATTCGAACCCCCGACTTCCACCTTACCAAGGTGGCGCTCTACCGGCTGAGCCACTAAGGCTTTAGTATACTAATGAAATAAAAAGTAGAATAAATCATCATATATACAGTTATAACTCTAAAAAAATGATTTATATAATATTAAAGTGCAGGGGAAGGGATTCGAACCCTCGAAGGCCTATACCAGAGGATCTTAAGTCCTCCCCCTTTGGCCACTCGGGCACCCCTGCATACTACAACATTGTAATTTAAGATTAACATCATATATAAAGTTAATGGTTATTATGAAAATTTAAAAAAATATTTCTTAAAAAAAATAAAGCTCAAAAAAAGAAAATTAACACAAAAAGGAAAATCTAAGATTAAATTTCACTATTTTTAAAAAAATTTATAAACTTTAAAGAAATTAAAATTATATACTATTAAAATTTTATAATGGAGACAAAAATTGAAAATTGATGATGATGCATGTGGGGTATGTGAAGATTGCATTGATGTATGCCCATTAAAAGTAATTAAAAGAAATGTATTCAAAATAGTTATTAAAGATGGATGTGATAACTGTGGAAAATGCATTGAAATATGTCCCTGTGGAGCCATTATAGAAGAATAAAAAGTGAATAGGAAGTTTAAAAAAATGAAATTACCCAAATTTTTAAAAAAATTTAATATAATTGATTGGTTAATTATCATATGCATTATTTTAGCAATATGCTTTGCATTTATTTACGTAGCAACAGACGATAATGGAACTGAATCTACATCAATAGATACAACCACTATGAGTAAAATTGGGCAAAAATATTCAGAGTATTATATGGAAGGAGATATTGTTAACACAACTATTAATGGATATAATGCAACAAGTGGTAAATATATAACACTAACTGGAACTGTACTGTGGGAAGATGATGATTCTGGAGCAAAAACAAAATTATTAATAGACTCTGGAGGACAACATTATCTTGCTGCTTCATATGATGATGTGAAAAATGCGGATATTTATATTGATAAATTGACTTTAGATAAAACCGATCAAAAATATAATAACACCGTCGAAGTTACTATAAGTCCAATGAAAGTTAACACATTAAGTGATTTAATTAAAGGAATTCCGAATGGTACTAATTATGAGATTTCTGCAGAAGTTGGATCAACACATAAAGATAGTCAAGTTTATCAAGAAATAACAAATCAGTTATATGCAAATCATTATAGAATAAGTATTAAACCAAATAATGCTGCAATTCAGGATCAAATAGAAATTGAAAAAGCAACAGCAAATGAAATTAATATTGCAAGC
The DNA here is from genome assembly GCA_023440975.1 of Methanobacteriota archaeon. GTDB lineage: Archaea > Methanobacteriota > Methanobacteria > Methanobacteriales > Methanobacteriaceae > Methanobrevibacter_A. Next base: position 25,830 of record JAEZRD010000041.1, read on the forward strand.
AATATTCTAGGCCAAATAGATGGTCAAAGTAATTTAATTAAAATACGTGTTTATAATTGTAACAATAACACATTACAAGAAATTAAAAATAATTATAATGTTACCAATGTAGAATATGTATCCTAAAATTTGGTTTTTAATTAATATGTGAAAAATATGAGCACTATATACAATACCATAACTTATATTACAAGAAATATTACAAATAAAATAAAATCATCCTTCTTATTCACAATTATATTTAACATAGCTAAATATATTGAAAATAAATGGGTTAATAGTTTTTTCAAAGGTTTATATCCTAGTAAAAACTTTTTATCTTTCTTTAAAAAAAGTAGAATATTAAATAAATACATATTTAGCCCACTAATAGTTCTTGTAGTATTTACTATATTTTTATTATTATCCTTGACCCAAATTAGTTGGAGTTTAGAAATAAATTTATTAATTGCATTTATAACATTTTTTATTGGAGCATCTATTGTTCCAAAATATCTTTTAAATAAAAATTTGGAAATAGGTAATTTCCGTAAAAATGATATTTATTCAATTGGGTTCTGTTTAATAATAGTTGGAGTAATTTTTTTCGTTTTATGTATTGGTAAAGCTGGAGGCTTACCTTTAATTCATTCTAGTTTAAGATATTCTCTTTCTCCAGCATTGACTATGCCAATTTTTTTAATGATACCTGGTATAGGAATGGTAGCAAGTTCTTATTTAAGTGATTATAATGAGAATCTAATTTCAAGATCTCAAGTTAGATTCAGATTCCTAATTTTATTTTTATTCAGTGCAGTAATATTCTTAACTCTAGCTTACAGAACACCACTACTTGCAGTCTTATTAATGCTTATAATCATAGGATACTATGGGGAAATATTATCAGTATGGGAAGTTATCATATCTGCATTAATTGGTATATGTGCAATAGTAGGAATTGGATATTATAGAGTAATTAGTGAAGGAACAATCACAAAAGGAGCAAGCCCAATATCCACACTACAATCAAGAGCAGACTTCACATTACATGTACTAAATTTAATCAATGCAATATCAGGTGATTTCGGATTAATGCATGGAAAACTAATAGCAAGTGCAATACCTGGAAGCGCATTAGGACCAAGAATGACCATAGGAAAACTAATAGCATGGAGAAGCGAAGTAACAGTAACACCAACACTAATCGGACCAATGATAGTAGATTTTGGAAGAATTGGAGTTGCAGTAGGAATGGCATTACTAGGATTCATATTAGGAATTGGATTTAAAATAATAGAAAAAACCAAAAACTCATTTTATATATTCATATATGCATTACTATTAACTTACACTATTCTTGGAGTTGAAACAGGAATATTAGACATACAAGTAATTTTATATTTCCTGATTGGATTATTCTTATACTTAATAATAATATTCAAAAACAAAACAAACAATTAAAAAAAAATAGGTATGAAATTAATGGAAATAAAAGCATACTGCAATAAAAACAACAAAGTAATGAATATCTTTTTTGAAAGTGAAATTAACAACATACCTCCTGAAAAAATTAAAAAAAATGAACTAAAAGAATGTAAAAATTTAGAAAAATTACTTAAAAAATACATAAATGGAAAAGAAGTTAATTTTAAAAAATATTACGATTTAAATCTCCTAAACATAACGGAATTTGAAAAAAAAGTATATAAAGAAACACTAAAAATTCCAAAAGGAAAAGTGAAAACATATAAAGAAATTGGAGAAAACATAAACTCAAAAGGATATCGTGCAATAGGAAATGCATTAAACAAAAACCCAATACCAATCATAATCCCATGTCACAGAGTCATAGGATCCAACAAAAAATTAACAGGATTTAGAGGAGGATTAACTATGAAAAAAAAATTACTAGAAAAAGAGGGATTAAAAATAAAAAATGAAAAAGTAATAATCTAAACTACTTTCCTAAGCAAAACACTAGTATTATTCGTATTACCAATTGGAAGCAACATAATTTCTTTATGGAAACCTCTAATATCTTTATCAGTTAAAGGAGCATAAAGAATAGCCCGCATACCACTATAAGTTCTAACAAGAACAGGTGTAGTTATATCAACAGTTTCCCAAACATTAGAAAATACCCTATCTTTAGGTTCTGCAAATGCTGCAACCATTACAATATCATAATCAATTTCTTTAAGCTTGTTTTCATCGCCCACAATAATTTCAATTCCCTCAGATAAACCTAATTTATCAATGACTTTACGAGATAATTCTGCAACATCCTCTTGTATTTCTATTCCCACACATTTACAACCAAATGCTTGTCTAAATAATATTAAAGTTAAAGGTAAAGGTCCACTACCTATAAATACAAAAGTTTTATCATCATGAAAATGAGCTAATTTAGATTCATTCTTTAATAAACCTTCATATCTTTCATAAAAATGGAAAGTATCCAATGTTGCCTCAGGATCATCTGATTCAATAATTTCTAAAGCATTTTCAGATTCCAATCTAGCTCCAATATATAAATAAAATTTCCTAATAAGCATTAAAGCTTTATTCATTCTTTCATTATCAAGAATATGTTTTGCAGAATCAAAATCAATCTCTTCATCATGAGCTATAACTTCAATTTCATCCAATAACACAGTAATTTCATCTAAATCAACAACATTTAATGAATCTAAATCTTCTAATGAATCAATACCATAATTTTCTAATTTCTCTGCAATTTCTTCTATTTTAGGCCAATATTTCCAACAACTCATAATTACACTATCCATTATTTAGATTCTGATTTTATTTGATTAATTTTAGCATGAATTATCTCATCACATGCTTCTTTAGTAGTTAGTTTATTAGGCTCAACAGTGAGTCCTTGTTTTTGTAACCTGTGTAACATTTCACTAGCTTTAGGAGGGCGCAAATGTGCTTTTTTCAATATTTCATGATTCGAAAAGATTTCATTAGTTGGACCTTCAGCTATAATTTCACCATCATGGACAATAAATACTCTATCTGCAAATTCTGTAATCATTTCAACATCATGTGAAGAAACAACTAAACTCATTCCTCCTTCATTTAGTTGATTTAATATACTTAATACTTGATCTACTCCTTGTGGGTCTAATCCTGCAGTTGGTTCATCAAGTATCATAATTTCAGGATACATTGCAACAATACCAGCTATAGAAACTCTTTTTTGTTGCCCTCCACTTAAATGGTGAGGTGCTTTATCTTCAAATCCTTCCATTCCTACCATTTCTAATGCTTCAGCAACTCTTTTATCAACTTCATCTAAATTTAAACCAAGATTCATAGGCCCAAAAGCAACATCTTCTTTTACACTTGGTGCAAATAATTGATCATCAGGATTTTGAAATACAACTCCAACTTTTTGTCTGATTTTAAGTAAACTTTTTTTATCATATTCCATTTTTTTCCCATCAACTTTAATAAAACCACTTGTTGGTTTTGTTAACCCATTAAAATGTGAAAATAATGTAGATTTCCCTGCCCCATTAGCTCCCATTACAGCTACTTTTTCTCCTTTTTTAATATCCATATTTATTCCTTTTAATGCGTGAGTTCCATCAGGATAAGTGAAAGCTAAATCTACTGTTTCTAAAACTAAATCTGTCATTATTATTTTTTCTCCTTTATGTTGCTGTGAAATGTAATCCAAAATATCCTAATTTAGGTGCGAAAAATATGGCAACAATTTCTATTGCAATAACTAAGACTGCAAGGGATATTATGAATATGTAATTAGATTTTGTAAGTTCTTTTCTACTTACATAAAGTTGAGAATCATTTGAAAATCCTCTACTAATCATACTAGAGTAAGTTGTTTCTCCTTTTTCATAGGATTTAAGAAACATCATTCCTATTGTGTAACCTACTTGTTTAATTCTCCATTTATATGAAGTTAATTTACTGTTAATATCGAAGTTTCTTGATTTTTGGGATTTTCTTATTTGTGCTAATTCATCAATAAACATAAATAAGAAACGAACCATAATACTTAAAATCATTGCAAAGTCCCTAGGCATTCCTAATTTTCTGAATGATTCAACGACTTCTTGCATTGGACTTGTTGATGATAATACAACAATTGCAGTTAAACATACTATTAATCTGGATATTAATATTACAGCCCAATTTAACCCCGCATCAGTAATATGAATCCAACTAATAGAGCTTGCCCAAATTATGTTACCTGGATGGATAAAAGGTTGAAATATTATTATCGCCCCACCAAAGGGTAAAAGTAGTGCAATTCTTGCAAATGAAGTTTTAAATGATAGATTTGCAAGATACATGATTATTAATAAAAATACTTCAAGAGTTATGAGAACAAAAACTTGATTTGAAAAAACTGAATATATAATAATAAACAATACAGCTATAAGTTTAACTCTTCCATCTAAATTATGAATTACACTATGTTGTGCACTTACTGCATCTAAATCCAGTGCATCATTTATATTCCCCATTTATTAACTCCATAACTAATTTTATAATTAATCAATTTATTATTGAATTTAATAAATTCATTATTTATTAAAATTATATTTTTTTTAGAAAAATTATAATAAGTTAACTAAATTTTTTAGTTAACTTACTATATTTAAATGTGTTATTTTAATTTCGTCTTTTGACTATTTCTCCGATTCCATACCCTAAAGCTAGTGTTATGATAATACCTAAAACTAAAACACTCACTTCTCCTAATGAACCTAATGGTCCAAATGTATAATCTGGAAATGGGGATTGTAAAAAGGTATTTGAATCTCCAACTCCTACATTCTCTGCAGATTTTTCTAATCCATCAGGGTTTCCAGATGCTATAAAAGGTGATAGACAAGCTACAGCAAAACAAATTATTAAAGCAACTGCAATTAAATATTTATCTTTTTTATTCATTTTATGCCTCTGTCATAGTTTCTGTTGATTTATCATTCCAAGCTAATAAATCAGGTCGGTATTTTTCAAGTGCTATAATAACAATTATTGTCAGAACCGCTTCAATTATTCCAATAAATGCATGATAAAGACCCATTAATTCTAAACCAGGTATTAATGGGAAAGTTCCTGCTATAGCCATTTCTACTGCACATGCTTCTGCAGCTATGAAAGTTGCTAGCCAAGCTCCTACACCTATTGCTGGGATTTTACCAATTATTTTACGTAAACCTTTGAATGTGTATAAACCAACTGTACCTCCTATGATACCCATATTAAGTACATTAACTCCCAAAGTAGTTATTCCTCCGTCTCCAAAGAATAATGCTTGTACAAGTAATACTATTGTGAATACAAATACTGTTGCTTCTGGAGCAAAGAATACTAATGCTACTAATGTTCCTCCCACCATGTGTCCACTAGTACCAAATGGAATTGGTATATTAAGGGACATTATAGCGAAAATACCTGCTGCTAATACAGCTAATAAAGGAATACGTTTTTCATCTAAATTACTTCGTGCCCATTTAGACGCAAAATAAAGTGCTACTATTAATATTATATAATAGATTGCACATTGCCAAAGGGGTATAAAACCGTCCGGTATATGCATTTTTATCCTCCAAATTTTAATTTTAATTTCAAGACAAGTAATACTTTATTAAAATTTATTTAAATAGTCAGTATTACTAAAACCTTTAATATCTCAATATTTTATAAAATCAAGCTTGTTAATTAATAATTAATCTCAAACTTACTTGACAATTAAATTATTTGTTAAAAACTCTAATATAAACCTTATTAAAGTAATAAAAAAACTAGATAATAAGTAATAAAAGTATTACTAGAATAATTTATTAATAATTGGATTTAACATAATCTTAAAATTAACATCAAGAATCAAAAATAAACTAATTTATAAAAAATAAGATTAAAAACTAAAATTTTTGAAAAACAAACAAAAATAAATCTAATATACTAAAAATATCTAAAAAAAAGTATGAAATTATTTTAAATTTTTGATATAATCCCATGGAACTCCAGGGTCTATTACTTCAACAGGTACCCCTAGAGTAGATATTAAATCTGCTAAAACATATAAACCCGGAATTTCACTGTAATGATGAGTTATGTCAATTAATGTTAAATTTAATTTTTTAGCTAAGATTCCAGAGTCATGATTCAAATCTCCAGATATAAAAACATCTACTCTTCTTTCTTTTGCTAATTTTATATAATCTAAATTGCTTAAACCAAAACCTGCAACTATTGCTATTTTTTTTACTTCCTTTTCACCATTTTGACCGTTTACAACTCTTGTGTTCTCTTCATTAAATCTACTTGAAACAATGTCTAATATTTCATCAAGTGTTTTATAACATGAGCATATGCGTCCAATTCCTGTAGATATGTCAAATTTTGACATTACTTTAAGATTTAAACTTTCTGCTAGTGCATCACTTGATCCTCCTTTACATACATCCCAATTTGAGTGGATTGTATAAGTTGGTGTTCTTGGTGTGAATGTAGGAGTGTGGTGAGTTATTACTAAATCTCCTTTATTAAAAGATTCATCATCTTCGGGTAAGATATCCATCATGACTTTAATGTTTTTAACTTCATGATTTTGATAGTTAATTCCAAAGTATCCTATTTTATCCCCATCTAAAGCTAATTCTTTAGGAATCATCTCATCTATCGCTTTGAAAATATCTATTGACAACATAATATTTTTAAACTCTTTTGATTATTATTTCTTTTATATATTTTTGTTTATTAAAATACTTTTCATTTATAATATTACTTATTTTGTGAAAAAGCTAGAATAGTATTACTAATTTTTAAAAAAGTATTTATAGTAATTTTAATAACAATTAAATAATCCAAAAAAATTAAAATTCCAAAAAACAAATAAAAGGCGGAATAAAATAATGAACCTAAAAACATGGTATAAAGAAAGCTACAAAAAAGGGAGAGAAAAAGCAAAACAATGGCAATGGTACGACAACCTATTTTTAGGACTCATAATATTCATATTCATAATAAGCATAATCATAAACGATTGGGGAGTAACATTCTTATCAGGAGTATTAACATTAGTTATTTTACTAAATTACTGGAAATTAATACTAATAAAATTAGCAGACAACAATTGCAAAAAAGGAAACTATGAAAAAGCACACCAATATTTAAATAAAGTCCTTAAAAAAGATGAATATAATATATGCGCATTAATTAAAGAAACAGAAATATATAAAAAAGAAGAAAATTATCAAAATGCAATTGATACATGTAATAAAGGATTAAAAAAAGATAGTAATAACCTTAAATTATTAACTTTAAAAGTAAAGCTTCTAAAAGAATTAAAACAATATCAAAAAGCAATAAATATTTGTAATAATATATTAAAAATACAATTATATTATCCAGAAATAGAAGAACTCAAAAAAGAGCTAGAAAAAGAAATAAAAAAGTGATGTATCATGCCATTAACCTGTCTTTGTGGAAAAAAGTGTATACTTCTACCAGAAGACATACCTAATTATATTAAAATACATAAACCTTGCAATAAATGTGATGTATCCCCTATAAAAAAGTTTAAACCACTGAAAGATAATATTGACTTAACAAGTTTAAACGCAAATACTGGAAGATGTCCCGATTGTGGTAAAAGATCTCTAGATTATGTAATAGCTCACACATTAAAAATACTGATAGATGAAGGCATAGTTAAAGAAAAAGCAACCATTAGAAGAAATGCTCCTACACCATTCTTACACCCATTTTACACTACAACTGAACCTGTATCCCTCAATAAAGAATCATTAATCTTATTACATCCAGATTTTACTGAAGAATGTGCTGAGATAATTCTTGAAGAAGTTCCTGAAATAAAAGCAGTTATAAAAGGTAATGGTAATGACACTGTAGGGCAATTAACTAAAGATTCAGAAATTAATACTTACCAATTACTTGCTGGTTGTGATATGAGATCAGATATCATACGAACAATTAAAGGCCCAATTGTAATTAATAAAAAACAATCTATTAGCCACATTGAATTTGCACCAAGAACTGAGAAAAAAATAGAAATATTATACAATTATTTAGAAAAAATGAGTAATAAAGAAGATTTAAAAATAATTGATGGAACATGTGGCTGTGGATCACTTGGAATATTCAGTTTAATTTATGGTGCAAATGAAGTTATATTTAATGATGTTTATTCAAATGCTATAAATCTAACTAAAATTAATATAAAAGCCAACAGTACTAATTTTAAAACTAAACAGAATTTTAAAATATATAATTTAGCATTAGAAGATTTATCTACAGAAATTGATGAAAAAAAGGATTTATTAATTATTGATGCATTTCCTGGAGTAAATACTAAAAGTTTAGAAGAAATAGGGAAGAAATTAGCTAATGAAATATTAATAATATAAAATTTTTTTAGTTATTTTTTATTTAACATTTCTAAAATTTCATCATTTTGTTTTTTTAATAATTCATTTTGTTTTAATATAATTTGATTTTGATGAGCAAGTTTATCTAGTTCTTTTCTCATTTGTTGAATTGAAATGTTCTCATCAGAATGTTTTTCTTCATTATCAATACCTTCATTTTTAGCTAAGACTGCTTTTTCAATATAATAATTTAAGCGATCTTCAACTTGGTTTTCAGGCAATCCATTATTTACATCTTGTTTTAAATACATTTGAATCTCTGGACCAATACTTACATCAAGATTATTAGATTTTAATTTATTTTTAAAACCTTGACTTAATGAAAAACCTCCAGTTAATTCTTTCACTTTTTCTTTTGCTGGTGAATCTTTATCAAATAATGACATGATTATTATGTATTTAATTATATTTTAAAAAAAGTTTTGTATTGAAAAAAAATATTGTTTAATAAATAGAAAATAAAATAATTTTAAAAAAAAAGTAGTTAATAGTAAAAAAATATGAATTTTTTTACATTAATCTTCTAACATCGGTTACTTGAATACTTTCAACATCTGAAAGATCATTTAAAGCTGCTTCAGTTGCTTCAGTTCCACCTTCACCATCATCTACAACGACCATAGTGTTTAAAGCTATTAAACCAAATGCAACAGGTTCTTCTTCAATTTTGTGGAATTCAGCATCATCAGGTATTGATGATTCAATGTCAGCTTTTAATTGTTCTAAATCAGTTTCAGGACTTACTGGCATGACTTTAATAGTTGCTACAACTTCTCCCATAATCATTCCTCCAATTAATAGTTTTCATGAAATAAATTTTATTTATGGTCCTTCAAATCCGCAATCACATGTGTATGCGTGACCGAAAGTTCTACATTTTTCACATCTTGCGATGAGTTTACCGCATTGTGGACATTTAAATTGAACATATGTTTCAATTAATGGTATTTCTTGTTTACAAGATTGACAAAATACTTTTTCCATTCTTAATCACCTTTAATATATGTGTATGGGAACATATTTAGGTTCCCTTGATTTTTAATTATAGATAAAACTCTCTTAGGAAAGTTTCCATTTACAACGTAACAATCAGACTCGAATCGTATTAAAAGAGAGGGTAACATTAAGTCGATTGATGTTTCTTCAAAAGTTAGTAGTTTTTTTACATCAATTTCTTCAATAAATTTGGACCCCTCAACTGTAGGTTGTCGAGTATATATACCATTTACATTTGTTGCTATTAAAAGTTTTGCATTTAATAGGTGTGAAATATATGCAGATATTGAATCTGAAGTTACATCCCAACTATGTTTAAATGGATCATTGTCTTTTAATATTTGTGAACATAATAATATTGGTATTTTTCCTTGTTTTGATATTTGTTTAGCTTCAGTAATTGTTGTTGCAAGTTCTGTGTAATCAAATTTATCATTTAATAATTTTGCTAGTATATCCATAGAATTTATGGCTGTTTCATGTGTTACATCTTCAGAAAATCTTATATCATCATCATATTTTCGAATTAAGTTGGCAAATTCCCCTCCCCCTATTATTAAGAGAGTATTTGTTCCTTTTAATTCTTTTATAAGTGCAATTGCACTTTTTGGAAATAGACTACCTCCAATTTTTATAACCCATTCAATTATTTTAACCACCACTAAAGAAAATATATTTTAAAATTTTTTTATATAAATTTCATTAAAAATCTGCACATGAAAAACTATTGCTTAAAACAAAACAAAGTTTAATAAAATTAATAGTTAACTCATAATAACTTTAAATCCTGAGTCACCTTATCAATAATTTCATCTTCATCAGGCCCAATACCCAAACATGTTGTAGTTGATGTAGGTAACTGGGTTCTTCCAGCATCAGTTACTAAAAAATTAGGAATATTATTTTTTTTAGCCATCTCCTTCAAAACAAAAAGCTCCTCTAAACTAGAAACTTTAAGAACAATTTTAGCACAACCATCATCTTTCCACTTACGAATAACACTAGAATCAGCCTTATCATAAGCACCCAAAGAAGCATGACAACATTGAGCAGCTAATTTACCCTTACCCATCTTTATATCCGTACGAACAACAATAACCTGCTTCATCTAAAAAACATCCTCCAAAATTATAAAAAACTTAACTAACATATACAAATATTTAAACATAATCTTTAATAAATATATATTTTAATATTATAAAAAAATATAACTTAATAAAAATTAATTATTTATCAAAATAACTATTCACAACAAAATAAATTAAAAGGAATAAGATTAAAAATGAGTAGAATTTCCATATTAGATCAAGATAGATGCAAACCTAAAAAATGTAATTATGTATGTATAGATTATTGTCCAGGAGTAAGAATGGAAGAAGACACAATAATCATTGACGAAAACACAAAAAAACCACTAATCTCAGAAGAATTATGTTCAGGATGCGGAATATGTACAAACAGATGCCCATTTGGAGCAATAAATGTGATAAACATACCAGAAGCACTTGAAGAACCAATACACAGATTTGGACAAAACCAATTCGAATTATTCAACTTACCAACATTAAAAGAAGGAAGTGTAATAGGATTACTAGGACAAAACGGAATTGGAAAATCAACAATCATGAACATCCTATCAGGAGAACTAATACCAAACCTTGGAAACTACGAAGAAACCGGAGACTGGGACAATATAATAAATTATTACAAAGGATCCCAACTACAAAACTACTTCAAAGACCTAAAAAATGGAAACATAAAAACAATACACAAACCCCAAATGGTAGACCAACTACCAAAAGTAGTAAAAGGCAATGTAAAAACATTACTAGAACATGTAAACGAAAGAGACAAACTAGATTATGTAGTTGAAAACTTAGATTTAAAAAATGTACTAGAAAGAGATATGGTAAACCTCAGTGGAGGAGAACTCCAACGAGTAGCAATAGCAGCAACAGTACTAAGAGAAGGAGACTTCTATTACTTCGATGAACCAACATCATGGTTAGATGTAAGACAAAGAATCAATGCAACCAATGTAATAAGATCCTTAACCGAAGACAACAAATCAGTACTCATCATTGAACACGACCTTGCAACACTTGATGCATTAAGTGATAATATACACATACTTTACGGACAACCAGGAGCATATGGTGTAGTATCAGGAATGAAAGGAGTAAGAGTAGGAATAAATGCATACATTAACGGATTTTTAAAAGAAGAAAATGTGAGAATACGTAAAAAAGCAATTGAATTCGATATAAGACCACCAACCCCCGAAGATGAAGGAAATGTCTTAACAAACTACTCTGATATAGATAAAAAATTTGAAGGATTTAATTTAAGTGCAGAAGCAGGTGAAATATACCATGATGAAATTATCACAGCATTTGGATCAAATGGAATAGGAAAAACAACATTTGCAAAAATATTAGCTGGCGAAGAAAAAGCAGACAAAGGAAGAGTCGAAACCAAAGTAGAAATAGCTTACAAACCCCAATACATAGTATCAGACTTTGAAGGAAATGTAGAAAGCTTCTTATACATGAATGCCCCAACTTATGGATCCAACATATTCAACAGTGAAATAGGCAAACCTTTCGCATTAGAAGAACTTTTAGATAAAAATGTTAAAGATTTAAGTGGAGGAGAACTCCAAAGAGTTGCTGTAGCAACTACATTATCAAAAGATGCAGACATATACCTTTTTGATGAACCAACAGCATTCTTAGATGTTGAACAGAGATTAAATGCAGGAAGAGCTATTAGTAAAATTGTTGAAAGTAAAAATGCAGCATCATTAATCATAGACCACGATATAGTATTCATAGATTATGTATCTGATAGAGCTATGGTATTCCAGGGAGAACCGGGATTAGAAGGAAAAGCAACTGCACCTGCAGATCTTAGAACTTCAATGAACACATTCTTAAAAGATTTAAACATTACATTTAGAAGAGATAAAGAAACAAAACGTCCACGTGTAAATAAATTAGATAGTTATTTGGATAGAGAGCAAAAAGAGCAAGGAGAATATTATTATTTAATTGAGGAATAAAAATTTAAAATTTAATATGGAAAATTTATTTAAAAAAAAAATAGTTATTTAAAATTTATAAAAAAAATAAAAAAATTGAAGATTAAAAATTTTATTTAATCTTCTATAATTTCAATTCTTTCTTTTTCTAATTCTTTTACAGCTTGATTTTCATCGACTTCTTCTCTTCTTCTCATTTCACCAAGACCTTCGTTGTATGCAACATCACCAAGGAATTCAGATGAATTAGTTTTTTGATTTTCATCGAGATTTTCAGTAGCTGTAACACTAATATCTCTACCATTATCACTTGCAACAGTTACATTATTTGTAGCTGGAGTTGTTGTAGTGGTTGTTCCGGTAATAGTACCCATAACACCAGTTGCTGCAGTAATAGGATTTACTGGATTAACTGTTGTATTAGTTGTGCTTCCACCATTTGTACCTGGATTAGTGTTTCCTCCATTGTTACTGTTATTTCCACCATTATCAGAAGAATTATTATTGGTATTATCATTTGTATGAGATGTGTCATCAGGATTATCATCCTCATTATCATCCCGTTTCTTTTCTTCATCAGGCACCATATTAGTATCCGGTATTATTGGAACTATTGGTTCATCAGTACTTGGAGTATTAGTATTACCTCCATTATCTGGTGCTGGATTTTCAGGAACATCAGGAGTACTAGGTGTATCTGGAGTACTAGGAGTAACAGGGGTATCATTAGTACCATTAGTAGTGTTATCTCCAGTAGTGTTAGTAGTATTATCTACAGGAGTGGTATTAGTAGTGTTAGTAGTATTATCTACAGGAGTATAAGGTTCAGTAACCACTATTTTACCTATATTTGAACTATTAGCATAATTAATATCATCACTAGTAAATGTAACATCAAGATTATCATAAGTTCCAGCACTGCCTAAACTTAAATCAAATGTTACTTCGGCACTACTTGAATCTACATTAACATATTTAGTGAATTTTTCACCAAATGGATTAGTAATAGTTACAGTACCTTTAACATGAGAACCATTAGTTGAAACTGTTACAGTTATAGTTTTACTATCCCCTTTAGTTCCAGATATATCGAATCCAGTTATACTAGTTGGGTATTGGAGTGAGTTTAAGGTTATAGTTCCATTACTTCCTTCAATACGTATAGTACTTGAATTGTATATTACATTGTAAACTAAAGTTGTACCATAATCAGGATAACTTATGTTAGTAAAGGTTGCATCACCATTAACATCAACTACAGCAGTGTGTACATTACCATGTACATCAACAAAACTAACAGTTTGATTTTCAGCAATACCAGTTGTATGAACAGTTACATCAGTAGTTTTATCATAATAACCAGTTTTACTCACATTATCAATTGAAGTCTTATTAGTAGTTGAAACTAAAGTTATATAACCAATTGCTCCTTTATAATTAGTAATTCCATCATAATATATTGTGTATACATTTGTATTACCAATTTCAGGGTATACTAAATCATTAGCAACAATTTTACCATTCTTAAATTCAACAGTTTGATTATAACCATTAGGACCAACTATAGTAACATTACCATCAGGAACAACTAAACCAGTATATCCAGTAGTGTTAACCTTAATAGTAGTGGTTATATTAGTTTTCTCATCAGGTTTACCTGTTGAACTTTGATTAGCTATAACAGTTTCATAAGGAAGAACAGTTAAATAACCATAAGATACTGGTACATCATAGTAATATTTATCAGAAGTAAAATTCACTGAAGTGTTATAAACTCCTTCATCGCTAAGAGGTAATGTGAAACTATCTGATACTCCATTTTTAACATTTACAGTTACGGTATAATAAACTACATTATCTTTAAATACAGTTATAGTAGCTGTACCATTAATGGTTTCATTAGTTGAAACTGTTAATGTTGTAGAAGTTGTATTTGCATAACCTACATAATTAACACTACCAATTTTTGCAATTTGTTGTTGGATAAGAGTTAATAAATCTGAAGGTACAACAACACCATCAACGTGGAATCCATCACTTTCAGTTTTAATTACATACCACCATACAGTATAACCATTTGTAGTTAAATTTAAATTACCACTAACATATTGTTGATAATATTCAGGATAATATTTTTGTAAGAAAGATAAAATAAAATCTTGACTTACATACTTTCCAATTGTATTATCAGCAACTCTAGCATTTATCCAAGCTTCAACTCCATTAGGATCAGAAGTGATAATTTTATTAATATCTTCTGAACTGTTTGAAGATACTCTATGATTGTATAAAGCATAAATAATATCTAAACCAAGTGAAGATTGTGCAAGAGTACTATTAATTAATCCTGTTCCTACTGATGTATAAGCACTGGAAGGATAACTGTTAGTATGATTATTAGAAGCTATTTCACTAGCAGGTAATCCTGATAATCGTATATAGAAATATGCTCTAAACATATCACTAAGATTATAATTAATATTAAAAGTATTATTATTTATTACACTACCAGAAACTGTATTTCCACTTAACACTTTATTTGCAGATGATGAAGAAGCACCATAAGTTGCATAATTATAAAAGTTATTATTTAAAATAGTAACTAAGTTATTATAATATACTATAGCATAATTAGCAGTTTTACTTCCTAAATCTAACTTATAAAATGTGGAATTTTGAATATCTAAAGTTCCATGATTAATTGTTATATCTGCAGTTTGATCATAATTGTAGAAAGTACAATTATTAAATGCAAGTTTAACATTTGCATCATTCACAATAAATTGAACATTAGTAAATACGGAATTAATATAAGTTGTATTTTCAGTTACTTTTATTATAGTATTATTAAGGTTAATAGCATCAATAACATTAGTAGTTACTGTAGAAGTATTTGTAGTTGGTGTGGTATCAGTGGCATTATTAGTAGAATCTTCTATACTTGAATTATTAATTCCAGTTGTGGAATTATCTATATTATCAACGGTAGTTTCAGAGACATTATTTAGACTACTTGAATTATCATTAACAACGGTTTGTTGAGAAGATATGACAGTGTTTAAAGAGTTCCCTGAATTCCCATTAGAAGTATTAGAGGCATCTGCTGCAAATGCTGATCCCATTGCTACAGCACAAACTATAGCCATTACAAGTACTACAACTATCGGAATCCATTTGTCTACCTTTTTGTTTTTCATATTTTCACCTCCATTTAAATCTATTATGGTAAATCAATTTTTTGATGATAAACAATCAGTATAAAACAAAATTAGCTAGTTTGAACCAATCTTGTTTTAACAAATGATTTTTAACATCAATGATATTTTCTATATTCAATATAATATAAAAAACTTTCCAAAATAGCGAACATTAATGTTTAATAAAAATAATGAAAATATTGTAAAAGTTGAATATAAAAATATTTTAAAAAAAGTTCATATGAATGAATCAAAATTTTTTTGATATGAAAATGAATATTATAATAAAATTTAAGAAAAATAAAATAAAAGAAAAAAAGAAAGAAAAAATAATTAAAAATTATTTTCAAAGAAAAATTTATTCCTCATCAACAATTTTAATTCCTTCTTTCTCCAATTCTTTAATAGATTGATCTTCATCTACATCTTCTCTTCTTCTCATTTCACCAAGACCTTCATTGTATGCAACATCACCAATGAAAGCAGATGAATTGGTTCTTTGATTTTCATCAAGATTTTCAATAGCTGTAACACTAATATCTCTACCATTATTATTGGTTGCTGCAAGTATAGTTGCTGTACTTACACCAGTTGTTGCAGTAGCAGTTGTACCAGTAACAGTACCAGTTGTAGTTATAGGAGTTACAGGATTAACTGTTGTAGTTGTGCCACCATTAGTAGTGGTACCTCCATTATCAGTAGGATTATTATTATCCGGACTTGTTGGTTCTACAACATCAGATGCATCGTCACCACTATCATCACTATCATCTTCAGATTTAGGTTTATTTTCTTCACCTGGAGCAAGATTAGTATCTGGAATTATAGGAACAATTGGTTCATTATTATCAGAACTTGATCCTGGATTATCTGCAGATCCCGGATTTTCAGGAACAGCAGGTTCATCTGGAGTAACAGGAGTACTTGGAGAGTTTACACTGATTTCACCAACATTAACACTATCTGCATAATTCACATTAGCACTATTAAAGGTTACATTAATATCATTAAATGTTCCAGAACTGCTTAAAGTAATATTTTCAAATGTTACTGTAGCAGTACTACCATTAGATAATATTTCTGCAGTATATTTGTTTCCAAATATATCAGAAATGGTTACATTACCACTTAATGCAGAACCATTAGTACTAACAGTAATAACAATATTTTTTACATCCCCTTGAGTACCAGTTATATTAAAACCAGTAACTGTAGTAGGGTATTGTCTGGAACTTAATGTAATAGTTCCATTACTACTTGCGCTGTAAATACTAGTACTATTATAAACAACAGTGTAAACTTTATCTTTACCGTAATCTGGGTAAGATAATCCTTTGAATACTGCTGTATTGTTTATTACAGTAGCTGTGTAATTTGTACCTGCTAGAGTTAATACAGTGTTATCTGGGATATTTACTGTTTGTATTCCAACATCTACATTTAAATCATAATAACCAATACTTGCATTATTAGTGATAGCTGTTTTATTAGGACCAACAACTGTGATAGAACCTACATTATTACTATTTGCATAATTTACATTTTCACTGTTGAAATTAACAGGAATGCTTAGGAAGTTTCCTTCTTCTGCAAGAGTAACATTATAGAATGTAACTGTTGCTTCATTACCTACAACATTGATTAATTTACTTGTTAAAGTTTCATTAAACACATTAGTTATAGTAACATAACCATTGATTTCAGATCCTTCAGTATTAACTGTAATTGTAATATCATGAACTTCACCTTTAGTACCACTTATGGTAAATCCAGTGACATTGGTTAGATATTGTTTAGAAGTTAAATTAATGGTTGCAGTAGTAGGTGCGTAGTAATTGTCTCCATCAAAAATAATGTTGTATATACTTTCGTTACCATAACCTGGGTAAGTTAAGTTTTCAAATGTAACTGTACCATTAATTACAGTTGCATTATGATGTATACCATTATTATCAATGTAGTATACAGTTGCATTTTCTGGAATACCATTAACTTTGAGAGTTACATTGGTTGTTTGATCGTAATATCCTACATCATTATGACTGCTTATATATGTACTGTCTGGTTGATTAACTATTATAGTACCTTTATTAGTGCTGTTAAGATAATTTACATTTGCACTTGTGAAAGTAATATTATTAGTGAAATTACCTATTTCTGCAAGAGAAATATTGTTAAATGTAGCATTAAACTCTTTAGCGGTTAAATTGATTAAATCACTTGTTAAATTATTACCAAATACATCAGTAATAGTCACATAACCAATAATTTGAGATCCTTCTGTATTTACAGTTACAGTAATTACTCTAGTATCATCTTTATAACCAGAAATACTATAATCAGAAATACTAGTTGAGTATTGTCTTGAATTTAAAACAATTTTAGAACTATTAGCCGCGTGATGATTATCTCCCTCATAAATAACTGTGTAATTGAATTGATTACCGTAATCAGGATATTTTACACCTTCAAATGTAGCTTGATTATTACTTACAGTAGCTTCGTGTCTAATATTATTATTATCTACAAAGTAAACAGTAGCACCATCAGGAATACCAGAAGTACTTATAATAACATTTACAGTTTCATCATAATGACCAGTACTATTAAATCCTTGCATACTATCAGTATCAGGACCAACAACTGTAATTACACCTTGACCATTACTATTTGCATAGTTATTATTTGTACTAGTGAAAGTAATAGCTGAAATGGAATTACCAATTGTTTCTAATAATACATTAGTATTAATAGTAGCTATATTAGATCCAGGCTCATTAATTGTGTAATTGTAACTATTACCAAATACATCAGTAATACTTAAAATACCGAATAATTGAGAACCTGTACTTGATATATTAACTGTTAAGTCTTTATAATCTCCTTTATAACCTGAAACATCAAAACCTTTAACATTAGTAGAGTATTGTTCTGAATTTAATGTTATAGTTCCAGTAGCTGCTGCATTATAAATTGTACCTGCATATTTAACAATATAAGTGTATGTAGTACCATAATCAGGATATTTTAAGTTTTTAAATATAGCTTGACCATTAGTTACAATAGCAGTAATATTAGTTCCTTCAATAGTTAAAACTGAATTTTCAGGAACACCTACGGTATTTATAGTAACATCAACAGTTTTATCATAATGATCAGTGCTGTTAAAACTTCCTACATGAGTACTATTTGGACCAACAACATTGATTGTTCCTATATTTGTACTGTTTGCATAATTTACATTAGAACTTGTAAATAAAACTTTCACATCAGATTTAGATAATATTTCAGTAAAGTTAATATTAGAGAATGTAATAGTTGTGGTATTTCCATTAACATCAATAGAACTTGATAGAATTACACCGAATACATCGGTAATAGTTAAAGTACCATTGAGTATTGGACCTTCACCATTAACAGTTATGACAATATTACCATTTTCTCCTACATATCCACTTAAACTAAATCCATTTACATTAGTTTTATATAAATTAGATTTTAATGTAATTGTTCCATTACTTCCTTTAAGTTCTGTGCTTCCATCATATACAACAGTGTAAACTGTATCATCACCATAGTTAGGGTAATTTAAATCAGTAAATGTTGCTTGATTACCATTTACAGTAGTTGTATGATTAACACCATCATTATCAATAAAGTAAACAGTAGCACCATCAGGAACACCAGAAGTAGTTACAGTAATATTTACTAATTGATCATAATAACCAATACTTCCATTATTATTGATTGCTGTTTCACCTTGTGCTATTACTTTTATAGTACCATTATTTGAACTGTCACCATAGTTAACATTTGAACTAGTGAAATTAATATTAGCAATGAAATTACCAACTGTAGTTAAATTAATATCTGAAATAGTTTTACTACTTACATTTTTGTTAGGTTCGTTGATTTCAAAAGTATAATTATTACCAAAGATATCAGTAACAGTTAAATTACCGAATAATTGAGATCCACCACTGGAAACAGTGATAGTTATTTCCCTATTTTGTTCGTTTTGATAACCAGATATACTGAAATCTGTGACTGTTGTTTTATATTGTTCTGAATTTAAAACAATAGTTGTTGAACTAGGTTTATAATAAATACTTCCATCATATTTAACATCATAAGTGTATGTAGTGCCATAATTAGGATAACTTAAATCAGCAAATGTTGCTTGACCATTAATTACAGTAGCTGTATGATTAACACCATCATTATCAACAAAGTAAACAGTAGCACCATTAGGAACAGTATTCACTGTTATAATAGCATCAACAGTTTTATCATAATAATCAGTACTATTAAATCCATTCATACTAGTATCAACAGGACCTACAATAAGAATATTACCTTTATTATTACTATCAAGATAGTTTACATTTGAACTAGTAAATATAACATCAGCTGTGAAATTACCTATACCCTCTAATTCAATATTAGTGAATTCAACTGTAGAAGTAGTTCCATTAATATTAATAGTTTGAGTTAAAGTCTTACCAGACACAGTCTTAATAGTTAAAGTACCAATAAGTTGAGAACCACTAGTACTTACAGTAACATTGAAATTCTTGTATTCCCCTTGATAACCAGATATAGTGAATCCAGTTACACTAGTAGGATATCTATCAGATTTTAAAACAATGTTTGTAGAACTACCTGCATAGTAAATGTTTCCATCATATTTAACAGTGTAATTATAAATAGTACCATAATTAGGATAACTTAAATCCGCAAATGTTGCTTGACCATTAGTTACAATAGCAGTATGATTAACACCACCAGAAACAAAGTAGACAGTAGCACCATCAGGGACACCATTCACTGTTATAATAGCATTACCTTTTTGATCATAATATTTAGTATCAGTAACTCCAGTCATACTAGTAGTAGCCGGACCACGAATATGAATATTAGCAAAATTATCACTATTAAGGTAATTTACATTAGAACTGTTAAATGTAATATTAGCAACAGTATCACCAATACCAATTAATTCTTCAGTAAATGCAACAGTATAGGTATTATTATTAACATTAATATTCTGTGTTAAAGTCTTACCAGACACAGTCTTAATAGTTAAAGTACCAATAAGTTGAGAACCACTAGTACTTACAGTAACATTGAAATTCTTGTATTCTCCTTGATAACCAGTTATATTAAATCCAGTTACACTAGTAGGATACATGTTAGAACTTAAAACAATCTTGGAAGAACTATTTGCATAGTAAATGTTTCCATCATATTTCACATCATAAGTGTAGATAGTACCATGATTAGGATAACTTAAATCAGTAAATGTTGCTTGATTACTATTTACAGTAGTTGTATGATTAACACCACCAGAAACAAAGTAAACAGTAGCACCATCAGGGATACCTGTAGTATTTATAGTAACATTAACCTTTTGATCATAATAACCAATACTATTAAATCCAGTCATACTAGTTAAATTTGGACCTATCACATGTAAATATCCAGTATTAGTACTGTTTAAATAATTTACATTTGAACTTATGAATTTAATATCAGCAGTGAAATTACCAATTTTAGCTAATAATACATTTGGAATATTTACAGTAGTTATATTAACATTAGGTTCATTTATTTCATAAGTAGAACTGTTACCAAATATATTAGTAACAATTAAAGTACCGAATAATTGGGAACCTTCACTAGAAACTGTTATAGTTATATTCTTAGTTTCTCCTTGATAACCTGTTACATCAAATGTACTAACATGAGTTGGATACTTATTTGAGGTTAAAGTTATTTTTCCTGTACTACTTGCAATAGTTATATCATTACTATTGAAAACAACAGTATAAATATTAGTTCCATCTGCATTAGGATATTGTAAACCATTAAACTCAGCATAATTATTATAGACCTTAGCACTAATGTTAGTTCCTGCAATAGTTAAAACTGAACCATCAGGAATATTATTAGTAGTTACACCTACAGTACCAGTCTTATCATAATAACCAACACTAGAATTATCATTTATTATAGTTGTAGTAGGAATGATTACTTCAATATTACCAACATTTTGACTACTTTCATAATTAATGTTTTCACTTGTGAAAGTTGTGGTTATATTAAATGTTCCAGATTTTGTTAAGTTAATATTAGTAAATGTTGCAGTAGCAATATTACCACTTACATTAACCTTTGCAGAGTAATTTTTTCCAAATACATCATAGATTGTTACACTACCATCAAGTAAAGAACCATTAGTTTTTACAGTAACAGTAATTGTTGCATTAGTATCTATTACACCATAAACATTAAAACTTGAAACATTTGTTGGATATTTATTTGATTTTAAAGTTATTGTTCCATTACTACTTAATATGTTCACATTTGTACTATTATAAACTACATTGTAGACAATAGTTTCATTAGCATTAGGATATTGTAAATCTTTAAATACAGCATCCCCATTAGCATTCACTTGAGCAGTGATATTAGTTCCTGCAATAGTTAAAGTTTCTCCTGTAGCTATACCATTAGTATGTACAGTAACATTAGTTTTTTGATTATAATAACCAGTTTTACTAACATTATTTATACTTGTACTATTTGGTGTTGAAACAAGAGTAATAGTACCTATAGTTCCTAGATAATTAAGAACACCATTATATGCAATGTTATAAACATTTGTAGTACCGTAATTAGGGAATACTAAATCAGTAGCATTTATTTTACCATTAACAAAGTTAACAACTTTACTATATCCATTAGGACCAGTAATAGTTACTTGACCATTAGGAACAGTTAGATTTTTGTATCCTTCAGTAGTTACAGTAATATTCGCAATTTGGTTTGTAGTTTGTCCAGCTTTACCAGTCAAAGTAGTATTACTAATTCCAGTATTATATGGATAAACTATTAATTCACCATAACTTGCATTTGAATTTACATAATATTGTGAGTTAATAGGAGTAAAAATAACATTAGTTGTATAATTTCCTTCATTAGCTAAATAAATCTTGAACTGATTAGAATAACCATTGGTAACTGTAATATTAGGTATAAATTGTGAATAATTTGCATTATTTCCAGTACCGGTAATAGTAACATTAATAGTACCAGATACAGAAGTATCATTTAACTTAACAACTACAGTATGGTATGTATTAGCATAACCATAATCATTAAGCTTACCAACACTTGCAAGTTGCTTTTGGATTAAATTAAGTAACTTAGTTGGTACAATAACTCCATCAATATGCCATTCCCCAGAATGTGATTTTATTACATACCACCATACAGAATATCCTGAACCAGTTAAATTTAATTTTCCGGTTTTATAATCGATGTAATAATCAGGATAATATGCTTGTAAATATTCTTCAATAAAATCTTCACTGATATGATCATTTATAGTCCCATCAAGTTCCCTAGCATTAATATAATCAGTTATTGCTTGGGGTTGAGAATTCAATATAGCATTAATATCTTTTGCATCATTAGTAGAAACACTACCTTTATTTAAACCAGATATCACATCAATTAATTTTGAAGCTGCTGTAACATTTACAGTTGCATTTGCATAAAATTGTCCACCAGGATAATAATCACCTGAACTATGAGATGCTGCTGTACTATTTGAACTTATTTCAATAGCGGGATATCCATTTAATTTAATGTAAAAAAATGCTAAGAAAGTATCAGGATAAGTGTAAATATTGCCACTAATACTATTAGCTCCATTAAAATAACCATTTTCATTTATTGCTAAAGATTCACTACCATAGCCATAAAATTTATTATTTTTAATAGTTACTTTGTAATTAGTTGTTTCAACTATAGCATTTGGAATTGTATGAGAATTTGTAAAATTATAATAAAAATTACAATTAGTTACAGATACTTTACCATTATAAATAGTTAAAACAGGATTATTATCATTACTTATAAATGTACAATTATTGAAAGTCACAGTAGAACCATAATTTACAGTAACATGAGAATTATTGAACACACAATTATTATAAGTAGTAGAATCATAGACCGTGAAATCATTAGTAAAAGTATCACCACTAAGAGTTGAAGTAAGTTGATTGGTTGAACTTACATCATTTACAGCACTCAGTATATTAGAAGTAGTTATTTGATTAGTTGAAGTGTCATTTGCATTATCAGTTGAATAATCAGTTAAACTTATATTAGAACTGTCATCAACAACAGATAAGTCATTCAGCCCTGAATCACCAAGGTTAGTTTGAGTTGACACATTAGAGATTGTATCTCCTAGAGCAGTATTTGAGGAATCAGAAATATCTGCTGCAAATGCAGAACTTAAGGTTATAAGACATAAAATTGACATTGTAATGACAACAAATATCAACATCCATTTATTATTCTGCTTTTTCATTTTTTC
>JAEZRD010000086.1 GCA_023440975.1 Methanobacteriota archaeon
AATGGAGCTTTATAATGTTTTTAACTAGAATTTATTATACAATAGCTTACTTTTTTGTTCTAATTTGGGAGATAATAAAAGCAGTTGTGGATGTAACAATTCGCTCATTAAAAGGTGGAGAATATAATCCAATATTGGTAGATATTGACACTGTGTTAAAAAGACCAGTAGCTCAAACAATCTTAGCTAATAGTATAACTTTAACTCCAGGAACATTAACTGTCGATTTAGATTCAGAAGCACAAAAACTTAAAGTAGCTATAATTGCTCCAAGAGAAAAAGAAGAGATAATTCCATTTGAAAAATATATTAAAGGAATGTTAGAATAGAGTGGGATTTTAATTTAATAAAATTTTTTACAATTATTAAATCATTATTTAAAATAGAAAAATGTGATAGTGATGAATTTACTACTAATTTCAAAGATTTTCTTAATAGTTGCTTTTGTAATTTTTTCAATTGCTGCTTTAAGATTGGCTACTCATAAATCCGTAGCTATGGGTATTATAGGGACTGATGCATTAACAGTATCTGTTTCAGTTATTCTTGTAGCTTTAGGTGGAATTTATGGGATTGGATTTTTTAGAGATATAGCTTTAGCTTTAGTTCTTTTAGGTGTAGTAGGTACTATAGCTTTTGCAACTGTTATACGGAGGGATTAGATGATTTCAGCATCTATCTTTGAATTAATACAATCCGTATTACTGATTGTTGTAGCTATCATTACTATTATTATCAGTATAGGAATCTTAAGGTTAGATAGTGATATGGATAATGTAGTTTATGCAAGAATCCATATACTCGGTGTTATTGATATTGCATCTGTAATTGCTTTTATATGTTTAGGTGATCCTTTATTAGGAGTTTTATATTTCATATTAGCACCATTTACTGCTCATGCAATGGCTCATGGATACTTCCATGGTGAAGATTTAAAAAACAATCAATCTTTAACTAATGATTCTAATAATGACAAAAAACCAAAAAAAGATGATATAACTAAAGAGATTGAATCTAGTGGATTTTATAAAACTGTTAAAGAGGAAAACAGCTTTGATGATTCTAATGATAAAATAACAGTCTCTACTTTAAAGATTATTGAGGATGAATAATATGATTGAATATATAATAATGATTATTACAATCATAGGTGCTATAGTAACCATATTGCAAAGAGATTTACTCAAAGCAGCTGTTGTAAGTGGAATTACAGGAGCATGTATTGCATTCTTATATGAAATTTTATTAGCTCCAGATGTAGCCTTAACTCAAGCTATTGTAGGAGCAGCTATTGTACCTGCTTTCTTTGCATTAGCAATTAAGAAAACTAAAAGGACTGATGACTAATGGTTATGGATATACAATTAGCATCATTATTCACAGCAGGGGCTTTAATAATTATAGGTCTTTATGCAGCAATATTCCTAGACAATATAGTTAAAAAGGTTATAGGTTTAAACTTTATTGAAGATGGAGCTAACTTATTTTTGATTGCATTAGGTTATAAATTTGGAGGAGTAGTTCCTATTTATTTGCCTGGAATGAGTAGAAGCTGGTTCTATGCAAATTCCGCATACCCTTTACCTCATGCTTTAGTTTTAACTAGTATTGTTATTGGAGCAAGTACATTGGCTGTAATGCTTGCATTAGTAATGGTATTATACAAAAAATATCACACATTAAGCACAAAAGTTATATTGGGGGAAGATTATGAATGAATTAATACCTTTAATGGTGATTGTCCCGATAATATGTGCATTACTCTTGAATTTACTTCATGGTAAAGATAAAATTTCAAGAATAATAGCTTTAATTGTTGCAATTGTAATACCAATAATTGCTATAGTTGCAAATACTGGTCTTCATTATTTTGGAGGATATACTCCTTTAGCATTTAATGGAACACTTTTAGGAACTCTTCCTACAGCATTAGCTAATTCAAATATAGTATTTTTCCATCCTGCAATTACTTATAGTTTAGTTGCTATGAAGAAAATATTTATTTTTGTTTTAGGAATAGTTATATTCTTATCTTTATTTACTTATTTCAACAAATATAAGAAAATATCTGGTCCGTTCATGTTTTTAGTATTTATGGGAACTGCTGCTGTTAGTGCAATGTTACTTACTGATGATATTTTTAATATGTATATATTCTTTGAGATAGCAGCATTAACTCAAACTGGTATAATATTAGCTTCTGATTCTGAAGGAAGTACTGAAACAGCTTTAAAATATATGATATTAGGTTCTATTGGTGGACCAATACTATTATTAGGTATAGGATTTATTCTTGGAGCTGTTGGTAGTGTAAATATAAGTGATATTGTTTATGCAATAAAAACTAATATGGTTGATCCATACTCACCTGTTTTATTAATAGGTTTTGCTATGATATTCTTTGGTTGGTTATATTCTTCAGGATTACCACCTTTCAATACTATAAAATCATTAATTTACAGTAAAGGTACACCTGAGGCATCAGCAATTCTTACAACTTTCTCAGTATTTACAATGGTTGCATTAGGAATTGCAATGTTTAGAATATTTGGTTATTTATCAGTATATAAAATAATTATAATTCTATTTGCATTGTTAGCTATGGTTTTAGGAGTATCAATGGCAGTTGTTCAAACGGACTTTAGAAAAATGCTTGGTTTCTTGGCTGTAGGTGAATTAGGATTTATTGCTTTAGGATTTGGTATTGGAACTAAAATTTCTATGACTGCAGGGCTTTTCCAAGCTTTCAATGATATAGTAATTACATCATTATTATTCATTGGTTTTGGAACAATTTATTATTTAACTGGAACATCAGATACTCGAAAATTAGGTGGATTAATATCATTAAATCCTAAAGTTGCAATCATGTTACTATTTGGGGGTTTCGCTTTAGCAGGTGTTCCTCCTTTCAATGGATTCCAATCTAAATTAATGCTTGTTCAATCTGCATTAAATGCAGGTTACCCTGAACTTGCTATTATAGTTGTTTTAGTTAGTATTGTGGTCTTTATGACATTTGTAAAAGCATTCCATTCAATCTATTTAAAACCTAAGCCTGAAAATTTAAAATTTGTGCATAAAGAAATTCCATCTTTAGCAATATTTTCAGTGGCAATTTTATTAATAATTTGTTTGATAGTAGGTATTTATCCAAGAATAGTAACATATGGTTTTGCACAATATTTAGGAGGCCTGATATAAAATGGCATTCTATGATTTATTATTAAATTCACTTAAAGAGGTTAAAGGAAAAATTAAAGATGATCCTTTAACTAGTGATAATGTGTCTGGTGCAACTGCTGGTGAATTAACAATCATTTCAGTTACTTTAATTGCAGCTATATTACTTTCACATATTAATTTGTTAATTTCAGCTTTGATTATTATAATTTTAGCTGTATTTTTAATAACTAATCTCCCTTTAATTCCTAAAGTTATTAAGGAAGAAAATAATTCATTGGATACTATGATGTTTTATGTTATTTTAACAATGGGTGTTGTAGTATGCTTAATTTATTGGGGTGTTGCTTATGTCTAATAGTCTTAGAGATTTAGTTTTAGCAATCATTACTGCATTATTTGGAGTAACTTTATTTGATGCATTATTCCATTTAAGAAGTATTATTAATCCAGGAATAAGTTTAGTTTATAATGCTTTAGGTCCTAATATTGCTCCAAATATGGTAACTAATATTGTATTTGATTGGAGAGGTTATGATACCTTAGGAGAAGCTTTAATATTAGTTACTGCAGTACTTGTTGTATTGTTAATATTTGGAAGAGGAAAGTTAAAAGGTGATGAAGAATGAGTAATGATGGAAGTACTGTACTAAAATTACTTGCTTTACCTATTTCAATTATTTTGATATGTTTAGGAGTAAATACTATACTTGGTGGACATATTACACCGGGTGGAGGTTTCCAAGGTGGAGCAATGATTTCAGCCGGTGTTATTTTAAGTTTATTTGTGTATGGATTTGATAAAAATCCTATAGACTTCTCACCAAGTTTTGTTTCAGCAGTTGAAAGTTTTGGAGCATTATTTTATGTTTTCCTTGGTTTAGTTGGATTAGTATTTGCAGGATCTTTCCTTTACAATGTTGGTGGAGACTTCTTTGGAATCGTTCCTCCAATGATAAAAGCTATCTTCCATTATCCCGACCCAACTAATGCTGGAATAATACCTTATTTAAATATGACCGTGGGATTAAAAGTTATGGTTGGATTAACAGCTGTTGCAATAGCATTTTCACAATTTAAAACTTTTGAAGAAGAACAAGAAGAAGGGGATGACGAATGATAGTTTTAGGACCAATTATATTTGGATTTTTATTAGGTTTAGTAGTAGGTTCTAGAATTAGAAATGATGCTGAAGTTAATATTGGATTAACTAGTGGAGCTATAGTATTACTATTCATAGTTTCAATTATAATAGCTTGGAAATTAGGTAACTTCCCTTATTATAATGATTTCCCAGTAGCAACAGGTTTTATTTCTGCATTTATCGGTCTTGTAATAGGTAAACTAATATTTGGAAGATCCAAAAACACAAATTAAATGAAAAAGAATTTTTTATCAAAAAAGGATTTTGATAATAGAAAAATTAAATTTACAAAGTATAATAAAAAAATCAATAAAATTTCGATTGGAAGTAAAAATCATGTATATAACAACTAATAAATGCGAAGGTCGTGCGGAATGTATAAAAAAATGCCCGACAGAAGCTATTAGGTTAATTAAAGGGAAAGCTTTTAGCTGTATTACATGTGGAACTTGTCAAGATGTGTGTCCTAATAATGCTATTTTTAAAAATAGTTATGGAGGTTATGTTGTAGACAGAGCTAAATGTAATGGTTGCGGAATATGTGAATATTCCTGTCCAGTAGATAATATTCATATTGAAGATGGGGTAGTTAAAGGAATTTGTTCAATGTGTGGTTTATGTGCTGATACATGTGAAGCAAGAGTAGATTCCTCTAATTTAGTTGAAGAAAAACAACAAAATTTCTTAAATGCTCTTAAATTATCTATGCCTAAGGTTTCCAATGTTAATGTTCCAATCAAATCTAAAAAAAGTGAAAAAGAAGTAGCTTCAAGAATCTGTATGGATACAGATTATGAAAAATGTACATTGTGTGGTAGATGTGCATATTATTGTCCTACAGAAGCTATAAATGTCACAACAGAACAACAAGGAATTTGTACAGATTGTAATGTTTGTGAAGATATTTGTCCTGTTGGAGCTATTAAAGATGGTATAGTAGATATAGATAAATGTACATTATGTTTAAATTGTTTACATAACTGTCCTAATAATGCAATAGTCTTAGATGACTTTGCAATAAATATTACAAAATTAAATCAAAAAATTAATGGTTCCATAACTTCATGTTTAAATTGTGGTTTATGTGCAGATAATTGTGAAAATGGTTCTTTAAAAAAGATTGATGGACATTTACGATATGATCCAAGTTTAGATGTGATGACTAATGCTTCAATTGAAAATCATCAATTAATGATAGGAGATTGTCCAGTATCTTCATTAAATGAATCTGAGGATTATGAACTTCAAGGATATTGTGTATCTTGTGGTAAATGTGTAGATGTTTGTCAGAATGATGCTAGAAATGTAAAAACTATAACTTGGGATGGAAAAGTTTCAGAAGATTGTATTTCTTGTGGAATATGTGTTGAAGTATGTCCTAAAAATGCCATAACATTAAAAAGAGGAACTATTGAAGTTGATTTAGATAAATGTATAATGTGTGAAACTTGTGGAATACACTGTCCAAAAGATGCTATTCCTAAGAGAACAACAGTTAAAAAAGAAATAGCTAGTGGATTTAATATGATTGACAATCAGTTATGTATTCGATGTGACATGTGTCAAGATATTTGCCCCGAAGATGCTATTGTAGAAAAAGATGGTCATTTAGTAGTTAACGAAGAGGATTGTATTTATTGTGGTGCATGTATGCATATATGTCCTTCTAATGCTTTCCTATTTGAAAGAAAATTTAAAAATGCTAAATAATCCAGTACAAGGTGTATTTAAATGAAAAATTTACTTAAAATATTTCTAGAAGGAGCATATGGAAATTTAAAGAAAATCCTTTTTGCTTCAGATAGAGTAACAGATATGGAAATGAGAAATGCTATTTTAACTGGTCAAGTAAAACCAACAGAAAAAGTATCTCGTGCTTGTATTGGCTGTGGAGGTTGTGCAAATGTTTGTCCAACTGATGCAATAACTATGAAACCATTAAAAGAGCCTCATAAATTAGCTGAGGGATGGACCGTAACAGAAGTTCCTGAATTAAATCAAGAAAAATGTGTAGTATGTTACTGGTGTCATGATTTTTGTCCAATTTATGCTTTATATGAAGAAGCAGGAGCTATACATCCAAATGATGTGGGAGATAATGTTCTTGATGTTGAAAATCTTATCAAGGAACCTTTCAAAATTCCAGAGGATAAAATTGCATTTATTGCACAATACATGTCAGATAAATCATTATTTGATAATATTAAAGCCAATACTCCTAAAAAAGAAGATAAAGAGGGGATAAAATGAGTCTTAAATCATTTTCAAGATCTAAAGCTATTCATTTAATGTTAGTTTATACTGGTGGATGTAATGGGTGCGATATAGAAATTGTAAATTGTGTTCTATCACCAAGATTTGATGTAGAACAATATAATGTTTTTTTAACTTGGAACCCTCGTGAAGCTGATGTATTAGTAGTTACAGGACCTGTAACTCATCATAATAGAAAACCTTTAGAAGAAATTTATGCTGCGATACCTGAACCAAAAGCAGTTATAGCTGCAGGTAGTTGTGCATTAATGGGTGGAGTTTATAAAAATATTCATGGAGATATACCTTCTGAAGAAATTGATGGACCGGTTGAAAATATAATACCTGTTGATGCAAAAGTACCAGGATGTGCTTGCAGACCACAAGATATTATAGCAGGAGTAGTTTCAGCTTTACCTAAATTATTAAATGCAGATTAAAATAATCAAGATTATTAAAAATTAAAAAAATTACTAATATTTATCAAAAATAAGGTGTGAAATAATGGAAGAAAAGAGAGCGACAAAGGAGGAAGTAATAGAAACTGAAATCCAAATGGGAACAGTTCACCCTGCTGCTTTAGAACCTTATAGAGTTAGATTTTTCGTTGAAGATGAAATTATAAAAGATGCTGAAATTACCGTAGGTGTTAATCACCGAGGGGTAGAAAGAATTATGGAAGGTCTTCCAGTAGAAAAAGCTAATGCACTTACTGAAAAAATTTGTGGAATTTGCTCTAATTCACATGTATGGAATTCTGTTAGAACTGCTGAAAAAGGATTACAAGTTGAAATTCCTGATAGAGCAGTGTATATTAGAGTTATTATGGGAGAATTAGAAAGATTACATAGTCACTTCCTTTATCTTGCTCATGGTTGTGAAGTTTTAGGTCATGAAACATTTTCAATGAGAGTTTTTTACATGAGAGAAACAATCATGGAACTTTTAAGCATGATTGGGGGGAATAGGGTTCAATATGGTTGTGCTATTATTGGAGGAGTAAGACCAAGATGTGAACTTGATGATAATCGTATTCAAAGATTAAGAGATGGAATGGATAAAACAGAATCAACTCTAAAAAATTTCACTGATAGATTTATAAATGACCCTATTGTTAACTCAAGAATTGAAGGAATAGGTGTTCTTCCTCAACAACAAGCTTTAAAATTAGCAGTATCTGGACCAACTCTTAGGGCAACAGGTGTTAAATCTGATGTAAGAACATCAATGTATGAGTATGAAAACTTTGATTTTGATGTTATCACTCAACCTGATGGAGATGTTAAATCTAATCTTTTAATGAGAGTGTTGGAGTCTTTTGAAGCTATAAAAATCATTCGTCAAGCAGTTGATAATCTTCCTGGAGGTCGTGTTGCTGATAGATCTTGGGAAATGGTAGATTGTGATATTACTGATTCTTATATTGAAGTTCCAAGAGGAACTTTATTTGATTCTTATGCAATTGAAGATGGTAGAGTTAGAAGTTGTTTAATTAGAACACCTTCTTTAGCAAATATTGGTGCAATGCAATATGCATGTATTGGAGATTCTATAACTGATGGGCAATTATGTATTGTTCAATGTGATCCATGTTTTACTTGTACTGATAGGGCTGTGGAAATTATTAGACTTGATGATAATGGAAAAAAATGAATGAGGATATAAAATGTCATACATCACAATTATATATTCAATTTTAGCAGTGCTTGGTACATTAGTTGTTGCTGTATTTGTAGGAACTCTTCTTCCTGGTTTTGAGAGAAAATATATTCAAGCAAGATTACAACAGAGAATTGGGCCGAATTTTGCTAGTCCTGGATTGTTTTCTACAATTAAGTTTTTCTTTAAAAAGAATTTGAAAATTAATTCTCCAGTTCCTAATTTGTATAAAGCATTACCTGTAGTTTGTTTTGTGGCTGTATTTTTAGTATTATTAACTTTAACTCCACAAAATTATGAATTTTTAGCATTTGCTAGTTTGATTGCTATTATAGGATTTCTAAAAATTGATGAAATAGCTTATGTTTTAATGGGTTCATTATCAAAATCAGTAATGTCTGGTAATATGCCATTCCCTGATCAAATTAAAGGTGGTAAACGAACAGATACTAATGTTAGCTTTCTAGAGGATATAAGTTCTAATAGATCTTTAAGAATGATAGCATTTGGTTCATTCCCATTATATTTATCATTGTTTGTTCCTGTTGCAATGTCTGGAAGTATTTATCTTAGTGATATAGTGGCTATTCAACAAATTAATGGTCCTTTCTTATTTACTGTTTCAGGATTTATTGGTGCTATTGTTTTTTTAATAGGATATGTTATACTCTTGAATGAATTCCCATTTAATATTGTGGATGCTGAAGCTGATGTTATTCAAGGACCTTATATGGAATTTGCTGCTGGTTCCAGAGCATTTGTTTATTTAACTCGTGGGTTTTTAATGTTCACACTTGCTAGTGTGTTCTGTGTATTGTTTTTAGGTATTCCACCGAATATTTTATCTTGGGGAATATTAGTAAATATAGTTGTAGCTTTTATTTTCCCTGTTATTGTTGGAATTTTAAGTGCATTTTCTCCAGTATTTACATTTAGACAATTTTATCCAGTTGTTATTGCTACTTCATTACTTGGAGTTTTAGCTATCGTTGTAGGATTATTTTAGATTAATTATATTTATTTAGGTGACTTTAAAATGAAATTTGTTATGAGACCTTATCACATGTTAAGTCTTGGGGGATATATTGTAGAACTTAATTTTCCTTATAGAAATCTTATTATTGTGAATAAAACTGCTGAACCCATTAAAATTGAGGTTCCTGTTTTTGATGAAAGTTGGATTCAAGAACATAGGGATTTAGGTTTGGAAGTTATTCCTGTTCGTGATGAAGATAATTATTTAGCAATGTTTAAGAAGGCGCATGCTGATTTAGATAAGGTTTTAGAAAAATTAGATGTTGATGTAAATTTAGTCTAATTTTTTCTTATATTTTTTTACTATTTTTTTTATACTAGAAATTATAAACTATAATTTATAATTTTTATTTTTTTTAATGTGATTCAAAATGTCAAATTTGGTATTAACTATTGAAACTGTAGAGAAAAAAGGAGTTCTTGATGAAATAACCGAAATTTTTTCATCACATGATATTAATATTTCATATGCTTATATTTATATCGGTAAAGATGGTTTAGGCTCTATTAATGTTGAATTAGATAATGTTTCGGATGTTGATAGTTTAATTAATGATTTAAATGATTCCCCTATTGTTAAAAATGTTGAAATTCGTGGTTCTTTAACTGATATTTATGGTAAGCGTGTTCTAATTTTTGGTGGGGGTGCACAAGTTTCTCAAGTTGCATTGGGTGCTATCACTGAGGCTGATCGTCATAATATTCGTGGTGAAAGAATTAGTATAGATACTATCCCTCTTGTTGGTGAAGAGGATATTGCTGAAGCAGTTGATGCATTGTCTATTACTCCTAGAGTTGAAGCTTTAGTCTTAGCTGGATCTTTAATGGGTGGAAAAATTACTGAAGCTATTCATAATGTTAAAGAAAAGCATGGTTTATTGGTTATAAGTTTGAATATGCCTGGAAGTGCTGCAAGTGAAGCGGATTTAATTGTAACTGATCCTATACAAGCAGGGGTTATGGCAGTTATGGCTATTGCTAATACGGCTGTTTTTGATGTTAATAAATTGGAAAATAGAAAATATTGATTTTTTCTATTTTATTTTTTTTTAGAATTTTAAAAAAACTATTTTAACCATACTATTTTTCTTTAATTAAATTAATTTTATAATAAATTATATTATAAGTAATTAATTCAACTATTATTTTAATAATATATTACTTTAAAAATTAGATACTATTGTCTTGAAATTATAGAAAAAATACTAGCCTGTCTACATCAACCACAAGTAATTAAAAAAATAAGAAAAAATAAAAGAAAAAAATCAATATAAACTATTCTATGGGACTTTTTTCTAGTTTAATAAATTCATCTAAAGATTCTCTAGTTGTACCAACAACTATACGATACCAATCAGGTTTTCCATCAGTTTCAACCTTTTCAACCTTTCCTCTAGCTATAACTTTTTCTCCCTCTAAAACTTCTCCTGCATAAGTGTGTGTGAAACTAGCAAGCCCTGTAATATTCACATCAACACCATCAACATGTTTAACATCATCAATTTCATAAACAGCAGGATTATCAAAGGATTCTAAAGCATTAGTTATGGTACAAGTAACAGTAGCCTTTCCTAAAGGTTCAAAACAAGTATCTCCATAATAACCATCAATCTCATCATAATTACGAGTAGCTAATATATCAAATAAAGTCCCATCAATAACACCACGATTACTTTTACGATTTTCGTACCAACAAAACTCTTCTTTATTTAAACTATCATCTTTGATACGTTTTTGGAAAACTCGCTCAAAAAAATCATTATCTATACGATTAAGAGTAACTTTCTTATTTAATTCAGGTATTTCCACTTCTTGATCTTTAAATTTTTTATAAGCATTAACAGCATTTCTATGATTTTCAAGACCATATACTACAAAATCTAAATCTGATGTACCTTTTTTCTGCAAGCCCGGGCAAATTGAACCAGATATTCCCAAATCATCATAACTTATCCCAGCCATGTAATGGAAAAAATCAGATAAATCAATTAGTTTTTTGAATAATTTTTCCATTTCACTTAAAGAATCTTTACTTTTTTCTTCAAATTTAGGAATATATTCCTCTCTAATTTCTTTAAGTCTTTTTTCAGGTTTTATAATTTCATCAACTTTATCTAATGGTACACCCATCATTTCTTTAACTTGTGTTACTTCATCATAAAAAAGATATTCTGGATAATTTTCTCTTAAATAAGTATATGCTCCTTCAGAATCTACTTTAGAATATCTCTTACCATTTTTTTCCCGGTCACCTTTAGGATCAGGAACATATCTTAGAAAACAAATAATACGATTATTAGGATGTAGGTAATTGGTTGAAGCAAAAAACAAATCATCAGTTGTATGTATAAAATCTCTTGTTCTAACTTTCATTTCCATTTTAAACTTAGCTCCAAATATTTTAAAAAATAATTTATAATTAATTATTAAATTTAAATTTTTTAGATTAAAAAATTTTTCATATAAAAAAAAGAATGGTGGGATGTATAAAGTACAAATTTAAAAAAATAGAGAAAAAAATAAAATTTTTTTAAATCATCAAATTAATTTTGGTGGGATTTTTGATGATTTAAAAATTTTAAGCTAATACTGGTGCTGTAACTGTAGTTAAATATGCTCTAGGATTATTAGATTTATCTCTTCCAGTAACACCATCATAATCTGCATCACAATATGAACAGGTAAGTTCACTTTCATAAACACCTTTAGGATTTATTGTTAATGTGTTGTAATGGTGACATAAAGGACAATAATTTACGAAAGTTGTTATGTACCATTTGTAAGAATATCCACTGTGACTTACAGAGGGTTTTGCTTTAATGGTTATGGTAGGAAGACTACTGCTATTAGTACTGCTATTAGTTGTGGTATTATTTTCAATTGTTGCAGCATTTACAGTTATAATGCTAGAACTTATTGCACTTCCATAAACATCTGATTCGAAACTATATGTAACATTATAAATTCCACTGGCTAAATTAATCACCATACTTGCAATACCATTTGAATCAGTAATTGCTTGATAAGTTTTGTTAAGTGCACCTTTACTTAAGGTTATATTCACTATTTGGTTAACTAAAGCATTACCATTTAAATCAGTTAAAGTAACTGTATATAATGATCCACTACCATTTTCAGTAGTAAAATCAGTTCCAGTTAAATTAATTGGTGCTTTTACTTTAATATTACTAGTTCCATTAAGTCCATAGAAACTATATGTTGAACTGTAATTTCCTGGACAAAGGTTTATTTGAAGACGTGCTATACCTTCTACATCAGTTGTAGCCCAATATACTTTATTGGCTCCTGTTGAAAGTCTTGTAAGATTCATGGAAATATGTTGTCCGACTACAGGGGTACCATTAAGGTATGTTAATGTTACTGTGAAGTTTTCACCATTTCCATATGTAGTAATTAAACCTTCTGAACTTATTGTTGCATTGTTTTTAATTGCTTCATATACAGAGTTTGTATTTGATGAACTTTTGACAGTTGATACTGAGTTAGTTTGACTAACATTATTTGTTGTATTTGAACTACTATCTGTTGTTTGAGCATTTGTCACGGCATTTGATTCTTGAGTGCTGACATTCTTAGTGGATAATTCAGATATATTTGAATTATCATTAGATACACTTAAAGAATTATCTGCAGTATTTGAATTATTATTACTTATATCACTTACATCAGTAGCTGCACATGCACCTATACTTATGAAAAAGATACATAGAGTAGCTAAAACTAATGTTTTACTTTTTAACGAAATTTTTTCACCTCAATTTTGTCACTAAGTGTTGAAAAATGTTCTGATAAAAAAATAAGCTTCATTTTTTATTGATGAAGTTGAGCTCATCATCCCCATGATATTTACGAAAACTCAATATTTTTTTATTTATTAAATATTTTTTTTTTAACAAGAATTTTCATAATTTTCTTGCAAAAAAAATATTCACGAGAACATAATTCTCATAGTGCGCTTAGGTAACCATTATTGATAATTACTTATAAACCTTTCTTTTTAAAAATTAAGAATTAATTGATGTTATTTTACTTAAATATCATATAATTTATTAAAACTTCATGAAAATAACTGTATATTGTTAATTTCAGTTTAATTTTTTCTAGGTATTCTAAATTTTAGATAAAATTTATTAGTTAAGTTTAGGCTTTATTAAAGTAAATATTAACAATACAGAGTATATTTGTTTAAATCTTATCTTATCTAGTTTTTTAGATTAAATTTATATATTATTTTAGGTTTTTATAGTTAAATTCCATTGTTTAATGGTTTTTTAATTTATTTTTAGTGATGGGTTAATCATTGAATTTGATTTTTCAAACTTTCACTATCTGATTTTAACTTATTTTTTAATTTAAAATATTTCATTGTTTTTTAGGAATTAAGGGCTTATTGGCTTAAAAAAGGGTGATATGGTGTATTTGATTTTTTGTATTAATTGTTTTAAGCTCTTTAAATTCTAACATGAATAATCATGATAAATTACTTGTTTCATATATAAAAGAAAATTTCTAAAAATAAACATTTTTAAATAAATTATAATTATATAAAAATATAAATTAACTATTATAATCTATTTTAAATAATTAGAAAAAATGATGGAATTATAATGGAAATCAAGTATAAACATATAAATAAAAAGTTTGAATATGATGGAAGTCAAATTGACCCTTCATGGGCTTTTAAAACATTTGGAATAAAAGGATCTTCTATTGTTACATGGCGTGGACCTATGAATATCACACCTGATAATATGAAAGATTTTGCAGATGTAGGTTTAGAAATTAAAGGAAATGAAATGCTTCATTGTATGAGTGAATTTTTTGATATTCAACCAGCAGATATTAGAATGGCTTATATGCGTCAAAGATTATTAGTTCTTATTTTTAAAGAAGAATTAACTAAAATGGGTGTTGAATCTACTCGTGATGGTGATGATATTTTTGTCAATAATGCAAAGCTTACTGTATCAATAGCTAGTGTGTCAATAACTTCAATAAAAATACATTTTGCTTTCAATATTAGAGATGAAGGAACCCCTGATGTATTAGATACAATTGGAATATTTGAAATAAAAAATAAAGAAGATGAATTTGTTTTTAATGAAAACAATTTACTTGATTTTGTAAATAATGTTGTAAATAGTTTTATTAAAGAACTACAAACTATTGAATTAGATATTAGTAAAACTGATGTATTATAATATTTTTTTAAAGGAATGATTTATAATGAAAATTTTAATTAATGGAATAAATGCAAATTTAAGATTCTCATCTGCTCATTTAATACCAACTCATAAATCTTGTGGATTTATACATGGGCATTCTTACTTTGTAGATGTGGAAATTGAAGGAGAAAGAGCTGGAGAATTCCAGTTTGTTGTTGACTTTAAAGATGTTAAAGAATCTTTAAGAACTATCTGTGATAGTTTAGATCATAGACTTTTAGTTCCAATATTCAATGAACATATAAGTTTTAAGGAAATACCTGATGATGAAAAAAGTATGGAAAAAATAGAAAAAGCAGATAATTTACAATTTAAGATTGATAAAAAAGGTTATACCATACCTCAAGTTGATTGTAAACTTTTACCTTTAAAATCAAGTTCTGCTGAAGATTTAGCTCAATATTTTGCTGAACATTTAACAGAAGACCTTTTAAATAAAGGTTATGATAATTTATCTTCAATTTCAGCATGTGTTAATGAAGGTATTGGTCAAGGAGCTTTATACAAAAAAGAAATTAATTAAGTTAATTGATTATTTTTTTTAACTATTTTTTAATATTTTGGAAATAATTTTTTTATTTTTTTATTATTATTTTTCATAAATTGTAATAATATATATAATATTATACTAACATTTATTAATTTAAAAATTCTAATCATTAAAAGTAGATTAATTTATGAAAAATTAATGCTTAACTTATATTAATTCAATTTATGTGATTTTAATGGATGCACCAATTATAGAGATATTTTCAAGTATACAAGGAGAGGGCCTCTTAATTGGAGAAAGACAAATCTTTGTTCGCTTTGCAGGTTGTAATTTAGACTGTTCTTATTGTGATACTAAAAATAGTCAATCTGCTAATGTGGGAACTATGATGTCTGTTAATCAAGTTTTAGATGAGATAGAAAAGTTACGTACTGATGATTTAGGTTCTATATCATATACTGGTGGAGAACCAATGTTACACGCGGATTTTATAGCTGAATTGATTAACAAAACTGAAGAAAAGTCTTTACTTGAGACCAATGGTACATTACCAAAAGAATTAACTAAACTTGAAGGTTTAGATTGGGCATCTATGGATATTAAACTACCAGAACATTTTGATGGTAGTTGGTCTGATGATATTTTAGAAAATGAAATTTCATTTATAAAATTATTAATAGAACAAGATACAAATTTATATTGTAAGTTAGTTGTACTACCTTCAACAAAAATTAGCACGGTTGAAAAGGTTATTAAACGAGTTTCAGATTCAATACCTGAAAATGTTGAAGTGCCTTTAGTTATACAACCTGCTAGTCCACTAGAACTTTGGGAAGGGAATAGTGAGAAACTATTTGAATTTTCTGAAGTTGCTGGTAAATATATGAAGGTTTTAACTATCCCACAAATCCATAAATTTCTAAATATAGAATAGTTTGAATATTTAAAGTGTAAAATTAATTTTTTTAATGCTTTAATTCAAACAAGAACCAAAAAACAAACCCTTGAGGTGTAGAGATGAAAGATAACAAAACTATAAAAAATCCAATGAGTCGTGGAGATTCTATTGAACATAAAAGCAATGCTGCGAAAGGTAAAACTAGTAAAGATGGAGATATAATGACTCTTGCTAAGAAAGAAGTTATATCCATACCTCCAAGTATGTCTATTCAAAAAGCAGCAGAATTAATGATTGATCATGGATTTAGAAGATTACCAATTACTGACCCAGGTTCTGGAAAGATTTTAGGAATAGTAACAGCAATGGATATTTTAGATTTCCTTGGTGGAGGAAATAAATTCAATATTATTGAAAAGAAACATAATGATAACTTTTTATCAGCTATTAATGAACCTATAAGAACTATTATGACTTCTGATATTGTTGCAATGAGCCATAAAGAGTCTATTAATGAAGCTGTTAAAGTAATGATTGAAAACGAAATTGGTTCCATACCAGTTCTCTCTGATGATGATAAAATAGTTGGAATTATTACAGAAAGAGACTTCGCTTTATCTATGGCTGGTCTTTTAACTGATGAAATTGTTCAAGATGTAATGATTAAAGATGTAATAACAACTACTCCTGGAACTCCAATAGAAAGTTCAACTAAAATAATGGTTAGAAACAATTTAAGAAGAATTCCTGTAGTATCTGGTGATAAACTGGTAGGAATTATTACTTCTACTGATATTCTCAAATTCTTAGGAGATAAAGAAATGTTTGCAAATATGACATCCAATAGTGGATTAGATGTTTTAAACATGAAAATCTCTGAGATTATGCAACCAAACATATCCATTATAGAACCACTAACTCGTTTAGGCGATTTATGTGATTTATTTAAAGAAAAGAACATCGGTGGGGCTCCTGTAGTAAAAGATGATAAATTAGTTGGAATCATCACTGAAAGAGATATTTTAAACACTGTCTTAAAAGATTAAATTTTAAGATTAATAAAAAGATCTTAAATATATTATATTAAAATGGAGAATTGCTGTTTAGGTTTTAAGGGATTTAATCCCCCTAACCTATATTTTTTTTTAGAGGGGCTTATTAATTTTTATACTAAACTAGCTAATGCTTTTTTTTAATACAATATTTTAATTTTTAATTAAAAGGAGTATTTTACAATGCAAATTAAAAATTTAATGACTGAAAATCCAATAACAATTGATAAAAATAAAAACATATGTGATTGTTTAAGAATCATGTATAAGGATGATTTATCTAGAATTCCAGTTGTAAAATCTGGTGAAGGTAATAAAAAAGAACTTGTTGGAATTATTTCAGAAAAAGATATAGCTAATAAATTAGGATCATCTAAATATGCTGATGTAGCTATTTCTCATTTCCATGTATCTACAGTAATGGTTAAAGATGTTATCACTGTTGAAGAAGATGCAGATTCTACTGAAGTTGCTAATATTTTATTAGAAAATAATATAGGTGCTTTACCTGTAATGTCTGACGGAGAGTTAGTTGGTATTGTAACTAAATCTGATTTCATAGATCTTTGTAAAGCTAAAGCTTATGAAAAAGTTTTAGTTAAAGATATTATGACTGAAGACTTAATATCTGTAGCTAGTAATGATCGTTTAGTTCATGCTAGAAGAGTTATTTTAGATTCTGGAATTGGTCGTTTACTTGTAAGTGAAGATCATGAACTTGCAGGTATTATAACTAGTAAAGATATTGCTAAAGCATTTGTTTCATTCAAAAAACATGTACCTGAAAAACATCATGAATCACAACTTAAAAATTTAATTGTTGAAGATGTTATGAGTGCAAATATTGAAAAAGTATTTGAAAACGATACTGTTCCTGAAGTAGCGGACTCAATGTTAAAAACAGGATTCAATGGTTATCCAGTTTCTAATGAAAACAATGATGTTGTTGGTATTATAACACAAACTGATTTATTAAAATTAGTTTTTAAGTTAGAATCTGAATAAAATTCAAATTAAAATAAAATCACTGATAATTAAAAGGAAAAAATAAATTTTAAATCCTTTTTATTATCACTTATCTATTTTTTTAAAAAATTTTTTTTATTATTAATAAATATTTTAAAATAACTTCAACATCTCTATTTGAAATTATTTTAAAATACTTATAAATTATAATTATTACTTAGGAGATTATTATCAATGGATAAAATATCATTTTTAGGACCTAATGGAACATTTACTCATGAAGCAGCATCAACAATAAGTGATAACTTAATAAGTTTTTGCAGTATACAATCTGTAATGGAATCAGTTGTAAATGATAAATGTAAAAACGGTATTGTTCCAATAGAAAACAGTATTGAAGGATCAGTTACCTTAACTTTAGATTTATTGGTTCATAAATTTGATTTAATGATAGAAGGGGAAATCATAATACCAATTAATCATAATCTTCTAGTAAATGAAGGAACCCAAATAGAAGATATAACTGATGTTTACTCACATTCACAAGCCTTAGCACAATGTCAACCATTTCTTGAAAAAATGAATGTAAATAAACATTTTTCTTTATCAACAGCAGCTGCAGCTAAAAAAGTAGCAGGTCAAAAAAATGTAGCAGCAATAGGTACATTAACTGCGGGAAAATTATATAATCTTAAACCATTAGCTTGTAATATTCAAGATAATGATTCTAATCAAACAAGATTTATAATATTATCAAAAAATGACCATAAACCAACAGGTAAAGATAAAACATCTATAGTATTCTCTTTATATGCAGATTCAGAATCTGGTGCACTTTATAAAATACTTAAAATTTTCGCCCAAGAAAATATTAGCTTAACAAAAATAGAGTCAAGACCATCAAAAGAAGGGTTAGGAAGCTATATTTTTTTCATAGACCTTGAAGGTCATAGATTAGATGCAAGAATAAGTAATATATTAACTGAAGTAAAAGATAAAACATCTTTTTTTAAGATTTTAGGTTCATATCCACTTGTAGATTAAATACTTTTTTTTTAATTTTTTAAAATTTTGGATAATTATATTAAATAAAAAATACAAACTAATGTTTATAATGGAAATTATTTAGATTAAAAAAAAATTTAAAAAACCATTTTTTCCATCATAAAAACACGAAAAATTTAAAATTAAAAAAAGTTTAAAAGGAGGGAAAAATCATGAGTCAAGATAAAGAAAAACTTTTAATGATACTTAATAATCTTGAACAAGATTATCGTGCAGGTAATATATCCCAAGAGAAATATGATTATTTATCTGAAGAATATAATCATAAACTTCAAACTATTGCTGTTACTGATAGAATAAGATCTATGCAAGGTAGAGTTGATGATGCTCCTTCAAACAATCTTACACAAGAAGATTTAGAAAAAAGTAAAAAAGAAGATCAAGAGCTTGTTAATAAGTTTGTTTTTAATGAAGAGAAACCTAAAAAGAAAAGTCGTTCATTAAGTAATGGGGCTATTATAGCTATCGCTACATTATTTTTAATTGCTGCTTTTGGTGCAGGTATAAGTTTTGGAGTATTTAATTTTGACTTTAATGGTAATGCTGCATCAATGTTTGGTCAAGTAACTATTTCTGATTCAGCTTTCCCAGCAGTAGTAGCTAATACTACACCAACTAATACAACTAACATTACAACAACTAATGATAATTATAATCAAAGTAGTTATATAAGTTCTAGTGATTCAAGTAGCTCAAGTTCTACACAAACTACTAATTCTAGTTCTGGTGGTAGTTCTTCTGGTGGTTCTAGTTCTGGTGGTTCTAGTGGAACTGTATCAGGAACTTCAGGATGATAAAATTAAACAAATTAATATTTAATT
Organism: Methanobacteriota archaeon; assembly: GCA_023440975.1. Classification (GTDB taxonomy): domain Archaea; phylum Methanobacteriota; class Methanobacteria; order Methanobacteriales; family Methanobacteriaceae; genus Methanobrevibacter_A. The sequence goes on from JAEZRD010000086.1 coordinate 19,813, forward strand.
ATTTTTTTAATATTTTAAAATAAAAAAAATCATGACAATTATAAATTTGGTGAATATATGAAAAAGTATTATCTAATTGGAATTTTGGCCATTTTACTTGTAATTCTAGTATCTGGTTGTATTGGAAACAGTAATTCTGATAATGGAAATTCAACTAGGGTTCAATCTATAACAAATAATGGTGTTACATTAGAATTCCCTTCAACTTGGGTGCAAGCAAATGCTCAAGATAATGCATCTATCCTTGCAGTAGCTGATCCTAATTCAAAAGATTCTCAAGGACTAAGTGATACAAATGTTAATATTGAAAAGAAGAAAATTTCTTCTAGCTTAGAGGCTGATTTCACATCAACATATACACAATTATCTTCAAATTCAGATTATCAAATATTAACTGAGGGTAATGTAACTGTTGCTTCTCTTAAAGGATATGAAGCAACTTATACAACTAATATAAATGGTACTTCTAAGATGCATAAAGCTGTTTGGGTTCAAAAAGGTGATGAAATTTATGTTATTCTATGTACAGCTCCTCAAAATAAATTTGATTCCCAATCTAGTATTTTTGATTTTATTATAAGTAATTTCAGCTTTAGTTAAAAAGAATATTGAACTTTTTTTGAAATTCATATTTTTTTTAATTATTTTTTTAGAGTAACTTCTTTTTTTTAATCAATAACTGGGAATGTAAAAAAAAATAAATTATGGTGTTATAAATTATGGATATTATTTTATGTGTGACAGGTAGTGTAGCTGCTACTGAGTCAATTAAGTTAGCTAGAGAGTTTAAAAGACAAGGTCATAATGTTAAATGTTTCATGACTGAAGAAGCTACTAAAATTATTCATCCTAATGCAATGGAGTTTGCAACTCGTGATGATGTTGTTTTAGAGTTAACTGGTGATATAGAACATGTTAAATATGCACAAGCAGATTTAATTCTTGTTGCTCCAGCCACTGCTAATACTATTAGTAAATTTGCTTATAAAATTGCAGATAATGCGGTTAGTACTTTACTTATAACTGCTTATGGTCATAATACTCCTATTGTTTTTGTTCCTTCTATGCATGATTCTATGTATGATGCAGTTTATGAAAACATTTTAAAACTAGAATCAGAGGGTATTAAATTTGTAAACCCTCGAATGGATGAGGGTAAAGCTAAATTCCCTGCTGTTGAAGATATTATTTTAGAATCTCTTAGAACTATTAATTTAAATCGTGCTAAAATGGATCTTGATAAAAATAATATTGCAGGTAAAAAAGTTTTAATTAGTTTAGGTGGGACTTATGAAGCTATAGATCCTATTCGAGGTATAACTAATAGATCATCTGGTAAAATGGGTTTAGAATTAGCTAAACAAGCTTATATTCGTGGAGCGGATTTAACACTTTTAGTTGCTCATGTTACTGTAAATATTCCTAAAGTTTTTAATATTATATACGCAGAAAGTACTGAAATAATGAATAATAAGACTAAAGAGCTTGTATCTGATTTTGATATTTTTATAGCTACAGCTGCTGTGTCTGATTTTGCACCTATTAAAGAAGAATCTTTTAAAATCTCTTCTGATATAAATTTAAGTTTGGATTTTAAACCATTAAATAAAATTATTAAACAAATTAAGGATATTAATCCTAATATATTTTTAGTTGGTTTTAAAGCGGAATATAATATTTCTGAAGATAAAATGATTGAATGTGCTCATAATCAAATTGAAAGTGCAGGCACTGATTTAGTTGTTGCTAATGATGTGGGCCGTGCTGGTTGTGAGTTTGGTTCTGATACTAATGAAGTTATTCTTGTAAATGAGAATATATTAAAATTAGCATTTTCATCTAAAAAAGAGTTATCTGGTCTTATCTTTGATGAAATTAGTCGTTTAATCTAAAATTTTTTATTAAATTTTATTATATAATATTTTTTTTTATTTATATTTTTCACTATTTTTGCTTACTTGTTGTTACTTATGCCAGAATATATTGTGTAGTATAAATTTTTTCTACTTGTGTTATTATTAAGTGGATATTATGCTTGAAAACTAGTTCATTAAATAGGTATTTTTTTATACTTAATTACCTCTTATTTTAAGTATTTGAGAACAAAAAAAGTAATACTTTTTAGGGGTAATTTTGGATTCAGTAATATGTAGTATAGAACTGGTAAAATTAATGAAAATTCATAAAAAACATGTTGAAAAATTGATTAGAATAAGTATTTTAAAAAAAAGATGTTCTATCTCTCTAGAAATTACCAATGTGGAGTGTTTTTTTGAGTGAATTGTTTCTAGAGAGATATTTCTGAACTATCTCTATATTGCATTAGCATATATAATTCTTAATTTTATACTATATAAATGTGTCATTAGTAATACTTTTTTGCAGTTTTTATCTTATTTTTTTACTCTAATCTCACTGCTTTAAAAACCTTTAAAATAGTAAATAATCTATGAAAAATTATATTCTATTTCACACTTTAAACAATGTAAATTTCATATGATATTTCATATTAAGAAGGAATATAATTTTAAAAAAAAAATTTATACTTAAGATACATAAGGCAAGAATATTTAATAATCGAAAATCCTAATCATATCAATCTATCTTAAGAAAGATTAAAAAATATTAGAATCAACATGAAAACAGGAAATTTAAAAACTTTTTTCAATTAAAAAACAGGCGTGATCCTTTTCAAAAGGTTCTAATTTAACCTTTTGAACTATAGAAAAACCATTAGCTTTTAATTTACGTTCCTCTTCCTTAAATATTTTTTTAGGTTTTTGAACAACATCAATACTACGAGCTTTAACCATAAGCAAACCTTGACCATCATCCTTTAAAAATAAGTCCATATTCTTCATAAATAATTCACTTTGATTTGGTTGAGCAACATCACAATATACACAATCAACTTTCTCAACTAAATTTAAATAATTTTTAGGCTTTGTCGCATCATTAAGTAAAGGTGCTATATTAGGACGATTCTTACATAAATTATTTAATTTACGCATACTAACTGGTGAAAACTCAACAGCATAAATAAAACCATCAGTTACAATATCACTAATATGAGAAACAGTTGTTCCAGTACTAGCCCCTAAATATAAAACCTTAGAATTATCCTCTAAATTAAACCCTTCTAAACCATTTAATAATGCTGCCGCTAATTTAGATCTATGAGGATTCCACAATCTATACTCATTATCATTCTCACTAATTAATTGTTCACCATAAACACGTAAACCAGGTACAAGATTCTTAGTTGCAATATTCTCATCTTTAACATAAATTTCCATATAAATCCAACTCTCCTAAAAAATTATTATTTCCGTTTTTTATGTTTACGGTTACGTTTATTCTTCTTTGGGCCTTGATACTTTTGATGACCACCATTTCTAGATTTTTTATCCTGATTTCGCTCTTCTTCACGTTTTTTCTTAGTTTTCTTAGGGAAAGGATTCTCTTTTTCTATTCTTTCAGCTTCCTCTTCAAAATCAATCTTTATTTGAGGATTAAACTTTTTAACAAACACATCTCTTCTAACAGCTAAAGAAATTTTTAAAGCTAAAAGTCTAGCAATTTTTCCACGATTCCACCAATTACTACTTCTTATTTTAGGATGCTGGAAAATTAATCCATGTTTTGGAGGACGTTCACCAGTTTTTAAATGTCTGAATAAAGCTTTTTCAGCCCCCATAATTTGAATAGTACTAGATGGATACATAGCTAACTTTTTTAAACCTCCACTATGAGCAATTAACTTAGCACCAAGAGATGCACCTACAAGATCTTTTAAATTCGGAGCAATATCTGACATTTTACTATCAATATAATCAGTAATTTCCTTTCTAGACTTTTGAAGGGAATATAAAGAATTAGCAAAATTATTCAAAACCACTAAATCATCATCAGTAATATCTGCTCCAGCACTTTCATCAAAATCTATTTTAAATGAGTCCTGATAATTTTTTATTATCTCCTCACGATTTTTACTTTCTGCAATAATTTTAATATAAGCTTCATTATTACTTATCATATCCATTTCTGGGAAATAAATAATATACCATTCTCTCATTCGTTCAATTAATTTACTAATAGATTCATCAATTTCATCTATTGAATTTATTGCTTGTATCAGGAGTTTATCATTTTCAGAAGCTGATTGCTTCATTTTACAAGTAGCCACTTCATTATAAATTTTAATAATCTTTTCTGGATAAGGTTCATCATCAAAAAAGTTTAATTCAGTTAAAACTTCTTCTAAATTACTTCGTAAATATTCTCCTGCAATATTAGGAGAATCTATAACTAATTTATCAAACCCTTTTGTCTTTTTGTATTGTGATAATCTGTTTCTGCTTTCAAGATGAATAATATCATAATCTTCACTTAACTCATTAATTAAATCTAATTCTTCATTTAAAACTTCTTTATCCTCAATTTTAAGTTGATTAGAAACTATATTTTCGTTTTGGAAAATTTTATAATTAATAAGTTTTAAATCCTTGTCGTAAGCGAAAAATCCAGCTATACATTTTGTAATATAAGATTCCATATTATTTTATTTGATTATACTTCACTATTAAAATTTTTTATAAAAAATTTATTGTGTAAAATTATAAATCTAATATTAATCATAAATCTATAATATTAAAGATTAACAATTAATTTAAAAAAAATTTCATGGGAGTAAAGAAATAGATGTTAGAAACAAATATTTGTGGAATAGATTTTGAAAATCCACTCCTACTTGCTGCAGGAATAATGGGCAGTACTGCATCATCACTTAATTGGATATTAAACTCTGGTGCTGGAGGAGTTGTGACTAAATCATTTTCTATAGAACCTAACCTTGGTTATCATAATCCAACAACTGTATCAGTTGAAGGTGGGATAATAAATGCTATTGGACTATCTAGTCCAGGTGTGAAGAATTTCAAAGAGGAATTAAAGAAAATTAACCATGATGGAGTAGTGGCTGCATCTATTTATGGAGCTACTCCTGAAGAGTTTTCACTACTTGCAAGTGAAATAGAGGATTTAGTGGATGTAATAGAATTAAATGTTTCATGTCCTCATGCAATGTGTGGTTATGGTGCAAGTATAGGTCAAGATCCTAGTTTAACTGAAAAAATAGTTAAAGCCACTAAAGAAAGTTGTGATGTTCCAGTATGGGCTAAATTAACACCAAATGTCACTAGTATAAGTGAGATAGCAATTGCTGCTGAAAATGGGGGTGCAGATGCGATTACAGTTATTAACTCTTTAGGTCCTGGAATGAAAATTGATATTAAAACAGGTAATCCTGTACTTTCAAATAAATTTGGTGGTATGAGTGGGCCTGCAATAAAACCAATAGCATTAAGATGTGTTTGGGATGTTTATAATGCTTGTGATATTCCAATTGTAGGAGTTGGTGGAATAAGTAATTATGAAGATGTTGTAGAATTTTTATATGCTGGAGCAAGTGTAGTGCAGATTGGAACAGCTATAATGGATAATGGTCCTGAAATATTTAATGATATAAATGAGGATTTATCCAATTTTATCAAAGAAAGTGATTTTAATTCAATTAATGATATGGTTGGTTTTGCCCATAAAGAAAATAATAATGGGGGAATAGATTAATGAAAAGTCCAAAAGTTTTAGAAATAAAGGAAATTATTGAAGAAACTCCAACAATTAAAACTTTCCTCTTTGATTGGGATATGAAAGGAGAAGATATTCCTTATCCTGGTCAATTTTTAATGGTGTGGAACTTTAAAGATGAAAAACCAATGAGTATATCTCATATGGATGTTAAAAATGGTGAAATTGGATTTACAGTTAAAGCAATAGGGCCTTTTACAAAGGATATTCATTCTTTAAAAGCAGGGGATGATTTAGGTCTTAGAGGACCATTTGGTAATGGTTTTAATTGTGATTTTAATAATAAGAATATTCTTGCAGTTGGTGGTGGGGTAGGAATGGGTCCTTTTATACCATTTACTGAAGAATGTATAAGTAATGGTGCATCAGTGGATGTTGTATCTGCAGCAACAACAAAAGATGAATTATTATTTGTTGAAGAATTAGAAGATATTGGTGCAAATGTATTTACATGTACTGATGATGGGACATGTGGATTTAAAGGTTTTGCTACAAATCGGGTAGTTGATTTATTAAAAAATAATACTTATGATTCTGCAGCAGTATGTGGTCCTGAAGTTATGATGAAACCAATATTTGATTTATTAGAAGAAAATAAGATATCTGCTCAATATGATATTGGAAGATATATGAAATGTGCATTAGGTATCTGTGGACAATGCTGTGTTGATGGAACTGGATGGAGAGTTTGTAAAGATGGTCCAGTTTTCACTGAAGAACAATTAAGACAAATAACAGAATTTGGAAAATATCAAAGAAAAGCATCTGGTATAAAAGAATTCTTTTAAGAATAAAAATTATTTATTTATAGTTGGTTAAGAATGGAAAAAGACTTTTTGGGAAAATTAAGTTTACCTATACTTATCGTAATTATTTTGCTTGGATTATCATTTACAGTTTTAATGCCTGTATTAAATATGATACTTTTAGGTGCAATTTTTGCTTATGGATTAAGACCTGTAGCTAAAGGTATAGAATCTAAACTAAAGTTTAAATCTGTAAGTATAGTTATAGCGATATTAATACTTTTAATTCCTCTGATATTGTTAGTTGCTTATATTATTTTGATTATTAGTGGGTTTGCTATTAATTTTTTTAGTGCTAATCATAATGCAATAAGTGGTATGAGTTCTGGTCAATTATCTGTAATGGTTTCTCATATTTTACCTGCACAATATCATTCAAGTGTAGGATCAATTGCAAATAGTTTATATTCTTTCATAACTAGTTTACTTAAAACAGTTATAAATTATATAATAAGTTTAGTGAAAAGAATACCTTATATTTCTCTTGAATTATGTGTATTATTCTTTTCAATGTATTATTTTACTAAAGATGGGGATAAGTTTTGGGAATATGTGCAAGTATTTATTCCAGAGGAAAGAACTGAATTTTTTGATAATATGTTCTTCCAAATTGAGAATGTTTTAAAAAGCATATTCTTTGGACATTTCTTAACAGCAATAATAATAGGTATTATTGCAGGAATTGGTTTTGCTTTACTAGGTTATCCGTTTGCCTTATTTTTAGGTATAATAACTGGAGTTTTCCAATTAATTCCAATATTTGGTCCATGGCCAATTTATACAGTATTATGTTTATGGGATTTATTTACTGGAAATTATTTAAGAGCAATAATTGTTTTAATATTTGGAATATTTTTAAGTATGTCTGATATGTATATAAGACCAGCTTTATCAAGTAAATATGCTGATATACATCCTTTAATATTGTTTATAGGATTTATTTCTGGACCATTAGTATTTGGAATAGTAGGATTTATTTTAGGCCCTTTATTCTTAGGTATTACTTATGCTGTAATTAAGTCTTATAAAATAGAAGTTGAAAAATCAAAAATTGAAACAAAAGAATTATCTGGTAAAACTGATATTCAAGGAGATGAATGATAATGGAAAAACGAAAAATGATTATAATTGACATCGATTACATTACTAATGATGATAAGGCTGTGGTTCGTCTCTTTGGAAAAACAAAAGGGGAAAAAGAAGGTCAACATATAATAGTTTTAGATGAAACATTCGAACCATATCTTTATGTTCAACCTAAAGGTGATATTGAAAAATGTATAGATCAAATAGAAGAGAAAATTGAACCTAAAAATATTGTGAAAGTTGAAATGAAAGATTTTCAGATAAAAAAACAGTTTCTTAAAGTATTTTTCAACCATCCTCAGGATGTTCCTCAAAAAAGAGATACATTAAGAGGATTAGAATGTGTATCTAATATTAGAGAACATGATATTCCATTTTATAGGAGATATTTGATTGATAATGATCTTTTTCCTATGGGTGTAGTTGAAGTTGAAGGTGAATTAATAGATTCTTATCCAACAATTACATCTGAGGATAAATCATTAGAAATAATGAAATTAGATCATTCTCCAAAAATGGTTGATAATTCTTATCAATCTTTCAGTATATTGAGTTTTGATTTAGAAGTTTATAATCCTAAAGGAATGCCTGATTCTAGTAAAGATGAAATTATAATGATTGGGGCTGCAAGTAATACGGGTATTGCTAAAGTTATTAGTACTAAAGGTGAAGATTTAGATTTTGTTGAAACAGTTCCAACTGAAAAAGATATGATTGAATCTTTTGTAAATTTAATTAAGGAGAATAATTTTGATATTATTGTTGGTTATAATTCTGATAATTTTGATTTTCCTTATTTACGTGATAGGGCTAAAATTTTAGGTGTTGATTTGGATCTTGGAATGGATGGTTCATCTCTTAAATTTTTAAGAAGAGGGTATACTAATGCTGCAACTTTAAAAGGTTTAATTCATGTTGATTTGTATCTTGTTATGAGAAGATATATGAATCTTGATCGTTATACTCTTGAAAGAGTTTATCTTGAATTGTTTGGTGAGGAAAAGATAGATGTTCCAGGGGATAAGATTTATCAATATTGGGATAGTGATAGTGAACCTTTAAATCAATTGTTTGATTATTCGTTGGATGATACCGTATCTACATTAAAAATTGCAGAGCAAACTTTACCTATTAATTTAGAATTAACTCGTGTTGTTGGTCAACCTTTCTTTGATATTACTCGTATGGCTACTGGTCAGCAAGCTGAATGGTATTTGGTTCGTAAGGCTTTTGAGATTGATGAGATTGTTCCTAATAAACCTACTGGTCAGGAGTTTAGGAATCGTAAGCATGCTAGTAATGTTGGGGGGTATGTTAAGGAGCCTGAAGTGGGGCTTCATGAAAATCTTGTTCAGTTTGATTTCCGTAGTCTATATCCTAGTCTTATTATTAGTAAAAATATTTCTCCAGATGTTTTGTATCGTGAGGATGGTTCTCTTGATAATATAGCTACTGATATTGGTAGTGTTGATGAGGAGGATTATTATATTTCTCCGGAGCATCATTATATGTTTAAGAAGTTTCCTATAGGTTTTATTCCTTCTGTTATTGGTAATGTTTTGGATGAGAGAGTTCGTATTAAAGCTAAAATGAAGAAGAGTACTGATTATACAGAAAGGATGATGTTTGATGTTCAGCAGCAAGCTTTGAAGAGATTAGCTAATACTATGTATGGTGTTTATGGTTATTCTCGGTTTAGATGGTATTCTTTTGAATGTGCTCAGGCGATTACTGCTTGGGGAAGGGAGAATATTAAGAATGCTATGAAGTATGCTGAGAATTATGGTTTTTATGCTATTTATGCGGATACTGATGGTTTTTATTGTAAGTATCGGCCTGATGGTTTAACTGAAGAGGATTTGAAAGCTAGAAGAGAGTGAGTTTTTTTTATTTTTCATTTTCTTTTTTATTATTATTTTTTTTAATTATTATTTTGTTAACTATTTTTAACTTCCATATTTGCATTATGAAAAGCTTTCTTTATTCCATTTTTAACATTCATAATTTACCACTTATTCTAATTTTTTATACTTTTTATTAATCAAATTTTTCATATGCTTAGTAGGTTTTTGTGAAATAGTATAATTTAATGAAGTGACATACATTGGATACTTGAATATATAATATTATTAAAAAAAAGTAGAATTTTAAAAAAATTTTATGTAAAAAAAAATAGAAAAAAAAGGGGAAGATATTGAAAATTTTAAGCAGAATAACTTTCTATATCAATATCTAATCCATCACAGATATCTTTTAAAGTATCAAATAAAACAGGATCTAATTCCCATCCATTAGCTAAGTTATTTTTAACTCTTTCAACTTCAAGAGATCCTGGGATAACTCCATTATCTTCTCTAACTTCATCTAAAAATTTATCAGTTTCATCATTGAATTGTTTTTCACCAACAAATTTTGCAGGGTCAATAGCTATGAATAAATCTCCTTTAGTACAATCTTCATCGTAACTAGCGGTTCCAGTTACTTCACTACCTACACCAGCACCTACTAGTGGTCCAGTTAAGATTTCTATTAAAAATGCTAATCCATAACCTTTAAATCCACCAAATGGTAATAATGATCCTTCTATTCCAGCATCAGGATCGGTTGTTGGTTTTCCGTCTTTATCTAAAGCTAAACCTTCAGGTATTTCTTTACCTTTTCTTTTAGCTTCTAATAATTTTCCTCTAGCAGCAACACTTGTTGCCATATCTAAAGCAATGTAGGTATCATCATTAGGAACACCTATTGCAATAGGGTTTGTTCCAATCATAGGTTTTTTACCTCCGAATGGTGCGATAGCTGGTTCTGTATTAGCTATTACAATACCAACACATCCTTCACGTGAAGCTAAATCTGAATAGTAACCTGTTACACCGAAATGGTTTCCATTATGGGTTCCAACAGCACCTATTCCAACTTTTTTAGCTTTTTCTATAGCTAAATCCATTGCTTTTCTTGCTACATATTGTCCAAAAAGACTATTACCATTGATTAAAGCCATTGCTTCTGTTTCTTTTTCAATGTCAATGTCACCTTCAAGGTTTATGTTGCCGTTTTCTAATCCTTTAATATATTGGGAGAATCTTCCTATTCCGTGAGAGGTAAATCCTTTTAAATCTGCATCAACAGTAGCTTGTGCTACAATATCTGCTTGGTTTTCTTGAGTACCTAATTTCATTAATATTTCAGTTACTAATTTTCTTTCATTTTTTGCGTTAAGCTTCATAAATTTATTCCTTCCTAATAATTATATTTATTTTTTTTTAGTATTCGATTTCAGTGTCTTCAAAAGTTTTTATTTTTATTTTATTTTCAGATATTACTTTTCCAATTTCAAATGCTTCAGCATCGTTTTCATTTAATTCTTTAATAATATCTTTTGCTTCTTCAGCTTTTGCAATTACAACAAAACCTATTCCCATGTTAAATACTTTATACATTTCTTTAAGTGGTACATTTTGTTGATATATAAGTTTGAATATTTCTTGAGGTTCTGGGAGGTTATTAATTTCAAATCCTATTCCTTTTTTAAGTCTTTGTAAGTTTGTGAATCCTCCACCAGTAATGTGAGCTAATCCATGTATTTCAAAATCTGTGTTGAATAAATCAACTATTGGTTTAACATATAGTTTTGTTGGTTTTAAGAGTTCTTCACCGACTGTGGTGTTAGTATTTGGTATTTTATCACTTGCTTTTAATCCTGCATCTTCGAAAATTGCTTTTCTTGCAAGGCTTAAACCATTACTGTGGATTCCACTACTTTTTAAACCTATAAGTGTGTCTCCTACTTCAATGTCTGATCCAGTTATTATTTTGTCAATATCTACGAATCCTATTCCAGTTCCTGCTAAATCGAAGTCTTTTATAATTTTTGGTAATGATGCAGTTTCTCCTCCGATTATGGATATTTTAGATTCTTCTGCACCTTTTACTAATCCTTCTGCTATTTCTGCTGCGGTATCTGGGTCTGGACTTTCTACTGCTAAGTAATCTACAAGTGCAATTGGTTCTGCACCTACACATAAAATATCGTTAACTACCATAGCTATGCAATCTATTCCTACTGTGTCGTATTTATTCATCATTTTAGCTATAAGTATTTTACTTCCAACACCATCAGTACTCATTGCTATTGCTTTATCTCCTAATTTAACTAAAGCAGCAAAGTGTCCACTGTCAGTTATGATGTCTCTTAATTCTAATGTTGGTTTAAGTTTGGAAGCTAATGCTTTTACGGTTTCAGCTTCTAAATCTATATTAACACCAGATTCTGAATATGTAACCATTTATTCACCTTTTAATTAATAATTTTTTTACTATAAATATAAATTCAATATTTATTTATGTTGATGCTATTATTTATAGTATATAATAATATTTTTTATCTAGTTAATTGTCTATTATTTCTTAAAAAAATAGTTGATTTCTAAGTATTATATTAAATTTTTATTTGTGAGTTTGAAAAATTCTATAAAAAAAGTAATATAAAGGAATTCTTATTAAATAAGAATCCTAAGTTTAATTTTATTGTAATCTTGTTGCTTCAAGATTAAGTGGTGTTTTAGTTTCAATTTTATATGATCTATGAACACTACTTGCAAGGTCTACAGTTTTATAAGGGTCTCCGTGGCACATAATAATTTTATCAGGTCTTGGATGTACTCTTTTTGCAAATTCCATTAATTGTCTTCTGTTAGAATGTCCACTGAATCCTTCAATGGTTTTAACTTGTAATTTTACATTGTAGACTTGTGTTTTTCCTTCATCATTTTCAAGAGGTAATTCTTTCATTCCTTTTTGTATTTTTCTACCAAGTGATCCTTCAGATTGGTATCCTACAAATATGATGGAGTTTCTTTCGTCTTCACATAACCATTTGAAGTATTGGACACTGTTTCCTCCAGTTAACATACCACTTGTAGAGAGTATGATACATGGTTCTCCTTCTACAATATCTTTTCTATCATTAATGTTTTGTACTTTAACAAAACTTTCTGATATGAATGGGTTTCTTCCCATATGGAATATTTGATCTCTTAAATCTTTACTTAAATATTCTGGTCTTGCTGTATGGATTGCAGTTGCTTCCCATATCATTCCATCAATGTAAATAGGTACTTCTTCTATCATTCCATGGCGCATATATTCTTCAAGAACTATCATTAATTCTTGTGCTCTTCCTACAGCAAATACTGGGACTAATACTTTTCCTCCACGTTTTAATGTTTGGTATATAGTTTTCATTAGTTCTTTTTCTGCTTTGTTACGTGATGGTTGAACATCTTCATGTCCTCCATAAGTACTTTCCATGATTAATGATTCTATTCTTGGGAATCTTATGTTTGCAGGTTCTAGAAGTCTACTTCTTTCGAATTTGAAATCTCCAGTGTATACCATATTGTGTGCACCATCTCCTATATGTAAATGGCTCATAGCAGATCCTAAAATGTGTCCTGCATTGTGGAAGGTTAATTTTATATCGGATGTAATGTCAGTTACTTCTCCATAGTCTAATGTAATGCTATGTTTTAATCCTTTTTGAACGTGTTTTACATTGAATGGTAATGGATTATCTTCTCTGTGTGCGATATCAATATGGTCAAGTTGTAAAAGGGTCATTAAGTCTCTTGTTGGGGTGGTAGTGTATACTGGCCCTTCATATCCATAGTGGTAAAGGTATGGTAAGAATCCGCAGTGGTCTAAGTGAGCGTGAGATATGATTACAGCATCTAAGTCTTGAATTGAGAATTCAGGAACATTTAAATATGGGAATGATGATTTATCATCTTGTCCAGCTACATTAACACCACAATCTAAGAGAACTCTACTGTTTGGTGTTTGAAGTAACATACATGAACGTCCTACTTCTTTAAATCCTCCCATACTTGTTAGTCTAGCCCAATCGTTATCATATTTTCCACTTTGGTGAATTCTAGAACCTAAATCGGTTAAGATTTGTTTTCTTTCTTTACTACTGTTCATTAGAGTATTACGTACTCTTCCAATGATTTCTGATCTTATTGGTGGTGTTCTTAAAATTTTTGGAGCCCAACCAGTTTTTCTTACAATGTCTCTACTAGTTACTCCATATTTTCCTATTACAAGTCCAGGTTTTTGAGCTTCTATAACCACTTCATTTGTTACGTCATCAAAAGTAATGTTAGTGATATGTGCATCTTCTGGAACTATTTGATTAATTGTTTCAATAGTTTCTTCTGGAGGCATTAGCACACTTTTATCAGAACGTATAATCATTCTTTTTCTTAAGTCTTTTGCTAAATTTCGAACAAGATCACCATTATCGGTTATTATTTCAGGGTTTTTAGTGTAAATAACAACTTGAGGACCCTCAAATTCGATTTTAGCTACTTGTACTTTTTCAGGTAATCTTTTGTTTATTGTCTTTTTAATATCTTCTAAGGTTTCTGAAGCCATATAATCACTTCATAAAATAAGTTTAATAGTGTAGATAATGATAGTGTATAAATTTTTCCCCTTTTTAATAAAAAAACAAATTTATCATATAATTATGATATGTAATGTTTTTTTAAAGGGTGATTTTTATATAATAAATAAAAAAGAGTGGATAAAAAAGATATAATGATAAAATTTGATTTTTTTCATCATTTATCGTGTTGTTTTATCACTTTTATTATACCTATTTCACACCGTTATATGCAAAAAATAGTTTTTTAATAAAAATTTTCAAAAATAATCCGTTTATATTATTTTCTTTTTAACTGATTTTTTTTAATTTCTTTTCAACTTCCTTTTCATCTAACATTTTGTATCCATCTTTAGTTACGGTTGCTACTAAAAATCCATTTCCAGAGTAAACATCTCTTTCAGTTGCAGCTTTAATAGCTCTAAGAGCTAATTCTACACCTTGATTTGTAGTTAATTTTGGAGTGTATCTATCTTCAAGAACACCATATGCAAATGTTGATCCTGAACCAGTTGATATGAATGTATCTTTAATCATACCACCTGCTGCATCTAATGAATAAATAGATGCTCCATCTTCATCAATTCCGCCTAATAATATTTGGACATATTGTGGATTGGAGTGTAAAATATTTGATGTGACAGCTGCAGCTGATTCAATACTTATATCTTCTCCATTTCTTAATTTGTATAATGAAACTTCTGCGCTAATAATTTTCATTAAGCTTTGAGCACCAGCTACTGATCCAGCAATGGTAGTAGCAATGTGGTTATCTATTTTAAATATTTTTTCAGCTACTTTGTGAGCTACAAGATTTCCCATACTAGCTCTTCTTTCGCTTGCAAAGACAACACCATCTTTACAGGTAATACCAACAGTAGTTGTACCTTTTAAGATTTTGTCATCACTCAAAATTTTTTCATCACTCATTCTAATACACCTCTGAGTAAAATATATATCTTTTATAAAATTGAATTCATTTAGTTAATTATTCATTAACATTTTATTCTAACTAAAATAGTTTATATAATTATCTTTATAAAAAAATGATGATTAATTAAAATAAAATTAGAATTAATGCATATTTTAATCTAAAATTAAATTATCTTTAACATTAACTTTACATAAGTTTGTAAAATCTAATATATAATAGTTTCTAATAGTTAGAAAAATATTTTATTTTCAAATAAATATTATAGAATGTTTCTATATAAAGATTATTAAAATAAAATTTTTTATAAAAGGATAAGATTCTAGTGAAATATAAAAAAATTGGTAAAATTCTCATATTAGACAAGAATTTTAAAATAAACAAAAATGATAAAGATTATCTTAAATCTTTATGTGAAATTCATAATGTAAATACAATTATTAAAGTTAAATCAATTAGTGGACAAATGAGAGAGCCAGAAATTGAATTATTAATTGGATCTGAAACTGAAACAATTCATAAAGAAAATGGATGTTATTTTAAATTAGATTTATCTAAAGTTATGTGGGCTAAAGGAAATAATAATGAACGTTTAAGAATAGCCAAACTTGTTAAAGAAGACGAAATTGTAACAGACATGTTTGCAGGTATTGGATATTTCACCATACCTATAGCGGTTCATAGTAAAGCTAAACAGATTAATGCTATTGAAATTAATCCAAATTCTTACAAGTTTTTAGTAGAAAATGTGAAATTAAATAAAATTAATGAAAAAGCGAAATACAATAGAGTTAATCCTGTTTTAGGAGATTGTGCAATTGAAACTCCAAAATTTTCAGCTGATAGGATTATTATGGGATATGTTAAAACTACACATCATTATCTTAAACCAGCTATTATGGGACTTAAACATGGTGGAATAATTCATTATCATGAAACTGTTCCAGAAAAATTAATTAATACTCGCCCTATTAATCGAATAAAAAAATCAGCAGGAGATAGGGATGTTGAAATTTTAAACATTCAAAAAATTAAAATGTACTCACCAGGAGTTTGGCATATAGTTGTTGATGCAAAAGTGGAATAAAAAAAATAGAATTTAATTTTCTATACTTTCTTGTAATTTATTTGATTTAGCTAAAAGTTCTGGATTTAAATATTCACTATTAATATATTTTTTATATATAGCTAATCTCTCTTCTAAAATATAACCTGCATCATTAGTTAATCTTTTTAGTTGATTAAATGTTGGCCATGGGGATGTAGGATTAACATAATCCTCGGTTAATGGAGATACTCCTCCCCAATCATCAGTTCCACAGAGTAAAAATACTTGATTAGTTTCAAGATTAAGATTTGGTGGGACTTGAATACTTACATCATCTTTAAAAATTAGTTTACTAACTGCAACAGTACGAATCATATCTAAAAGTGATGGTTCTTCATGATTTTTCATTTCAATAGTCGGGCTAGTAGTGAAATTTTGGATAATAATTTCTTGGATATGTCCATATTTGTCCTGTAAATTTTTAATAGCAAGTAATGATTCTGCTATTTCTTCTTTAGTTTCCCCAATTCCAATTAATATTCCAGTAGTATAAGGTATTTTAAGTTTACCTGCATTTTCTATAGTTTCTAATCTGATTTTAGGATCTTTTCCAGGACTTTTTTCATGAGCCACTGTTTTCATTAATCTAGGTGATGAGTTTTCAAGCATCATACCCATTGATACATTAACTTCTTTTAAAAGTTTCAAGGTTTCATATGAAAAGTTTCCTGCATTAGTATGTGGAAGTAAATTTGTTTTTTCAAGTGTCATTTTACAAATACTGTAAATGTATTCACTCATATTTTTAAAGCCTAATTCATCTAATTTTTCTTTTACAGCTTCTTGAGTATCTGCATCTTCACCCATAGTAAATAATGCTTCTTTACAATTAAATTTTTCAGCTTCATGAAGTAAACTTAACACTTCTTCTGGTGTTTTAAGGATTATGGTATCAGAATCTTCAGGATTCTTTTTGAATGCACAATATCCACAATCATTTTTACAAACTTCAGTTAGAGGAATGAAAACATTTTTCGAGAATGTAATCGTATTGTTTTCTCTTTTGTTTGCTAATTCCATTAACTCTAATACTTCGTTTTGACTTGTGTTTAAGAGTTCAACTATCTCTTTTTTGTTCAAGTCTTTATTTAATATCTCAGGATTTATCATATGCAACCATATTTTTTTTTTTATACGATTTCTGTTTCAGTAATTTTAGATAGGACTGCTTCAACATACATTGGCCCTAAATCATTTTTATCTTTCCATGTGGTTATTAATATTTCAACACCAGGAATTTTGAATAGTTTCATTTCAACAGCTGCACCTAAGGATTCATAATCTTTTTTCATTCGATTAAGTCCATTAGTATCGGTTCCAGTATCTATATTAACTTCAGATCTGTATTGTTTATCTGCTTGAACTAAGAATTCTTGTGCTTTAACAGAATCTAATGGGATTTCTTCCCCTTCAAATAGTTCCATTACTCCATTGAGTTTTTCTGGCATTGTTGTGTATGAATCTCTTAATGTTGATTTTCCACGAACAATAAGAAGGCTGTCTGTGTTGAATGCTGCTTTTGAACCTCTGAAAGATTGGTAATAACCCATTATATCTCCAGCAAGTGCTTTTAAATCTATCATGTTATTATCACTCAATTAATATGTTGTTTAAATGTTTTATAAAAAAAGTTTTTTTTTATTTAAAAAAATAAAATAATAAAGAAAAAAGTATTTAATTAAAATTAATTAATTTTTACTTCTTCTTTTAATTCACCCATAGTAGCAACTCTTTCTGCAAAAGCATTATGTCTATGGATACTTTCTTGGTTGACTTGTCTTACAGTTACTAATGTATCATCATCTAAATGTGAATATTTTTGTAAGATTTTTTCAATCATATTACGTACTGCATCTTCAACAAAAACAGGTTTTTGATGTGCATTCATTACAATTGCATTTTCATCTGGACGTTTAAGAAGTTCACAAACTGGAGAGCTCATTGAATCTTCAATAATGTCAATTATGTCTTCTCCTTTCACTGTTTGGTTTTCAGGAACTTCTATTAATATTGTTCCAACCCCTCTTTGATTGTGGGATGCGAATGTTACTGTGTCTAAAACTTTTTGTGTTGTTTCTTCATCTAAGAATTCTAAAAGTTTAGCTTTATCTGCTTCCATTACAGATTCTTGTGCACATGGGCAAACGGTCATTCCAACTACTTCTGCTCCAATACTTTTTCTAATGGATATTTCGCCATCTTCTGATTTTGTACCTATAGCTTTTGCTATGATTTTTGTCATTTCTTGGGTTGGTTTTTCAGTTATTGGTGATTTACGCATCATCATATAGTCACTAGTCATTCTTACTTCAGCTCTTGTGGAGTAAGTATGTTTTTTTAGCATTGTATTAACTATTTCTGCGCAAATTGATTCTACTTCGAAATTGCTTGTTTCGATTACTTCTTCCATCACTTCACTTATTGCTTCAGGGTTTCTTGACATGTGAATTCCTTTTTGATCGTTTGGAAGATCTACGAATGCATCGAATGTAGGTAATAAGATTATTGGTCTTTTCACACCTCTATCTAGTTTTAATAATTTTTTAACACCTGTAACTCCTACTCTACTTAATTCGACAGGAACTCTAGGTGTGTCATCTTGAGTATCTGGGAAACAAACTACCAAATTTTACACCTCGTTTGTAGAAAAAAACAATTAATCTAATTGATATTTTATCATTAGAATTTTTTTTTAAAAGATTTTTCAATAATTTTTTTTTATTTATCTAATTCTGTTTGGTTTTTAATTAAATAAATATAAATAATAATTAAAACTATTTTATGTTTCTAATTATTAGTTATATTGGTTTAAAAATAATATTGTTCAATGATTAGGGGTAATCATTGAATGTTTATTTTTATAATATGTTTGCTGAACCCATATCTTCTTTTACAACATTTAATACTGTTTGTGTGTAAGTTCTTTCAATACCAGGTTCTTTTAACATTTCTTTAATGAAATGATCTAATTCTGAGGTATCTCGGAATTTTGCTATTAAGAATGCATCATATTCTCCAGTTACATCGTATATTCCAACTACATTTTTGTTGAATGCGGTTTTGTTTTCCCAGTTTTCGAGTTTTCCGCCTTTAACTTTAACTCCTATGATACTGGTTAATGTGAAACCTAGTTTATCGTGTCTTAATATTGGTGCGAATTTACTGATAACTCCTGTTTTTACCATTTTATCTATACGGTTGTGAACAGTACCAACAGAAATTCCTAAATCACGGGATATTTGTCTGTAAGATATTCTTACATCGTCGTTAATTATTTTTAATATTTTTACATCTGTGTCGTCTAATTTTACAATTTCATTATTAGTATCTGCTGCCATGCTTTCATCTCTATTGTATTTTTTTGTTAAATGTAAATTTATAAATTTGTTTAATTATTTTTTTAAACATTGTATAAATCTTATTATTTTTTAGTTTAGTATCAATATGTTTATAAAACTTTTTATTTTTTAATATTAGATTTTTTATTTCTATTGCGTTTAATAGTTTATTTTGATTTAATTCTTTAAATTTTTTAGTTTTTTAGTTTTTTATATCATTGTAACTCGTTTTTTAGTTTTTTATTTTGTTTTAGTTTTTTATTTAGTGTTTAAAACTTTTCTGTTATTTTAAGTATTTTGTCAATTTTTTTTTTAAAAAATTAGTTTTGAGTCAATTTTTTTCATTAATATTTAAGTTATTATTATAATATTATTAGTATTTTTTAATCAGTTATTAAATTAAACAACATTGTTCTAATAGGATTAAACAGTTCGAGGTGTTCTTAAAATTATTAAAACAAAAAAATTACTAATACAAATAATATCTAAGATAATACAGCTATTAACACCAAAAAACAAATAATAGGATAAATTTAAGGAAAATTCCTATAAAAATTATTCTACTTTTTATTCATCTAACAATTTCAATATAATTTCTTTAATCACAGTTATATCTGCATCTGTTCTAATACCTAATGGTGAAAAATGAGTTCTAACTGCAATATAACCTTGATTCTTCAAGGCATCTAAAACATTAAGTAATTTAGGAGCACTAACTTTAAGATTCCTACAAATTACATGAATATCATAAAAAGCAACTGGAGTTTCAGCTTCTTCATAACAAGTATTCAATAATTTTAAAACATCATCTTTGGTGTTTAATTCCTTTTCATCACTTATACTTATCATTTCACTTATAAACTCTTTGTTTTGAATCTCTCCTAACCACATTGGCCCAGCAATAGTTAATTTCTCCCCACAAATTGGACAAATTTCAGGAATATTAGTTGCAAGTCCAAAAATGGCTTCGTGATGTAAACATTTTTCACAATGAGCCATATATCCCATATTTTTTAAGGATTCATCTGTTGCTTTTGAACCTTTTTTAACTATTAAATATAATCTCATATAATGTTCACTACTATGGGACATCATTACAGTAATATATTTTTTATATTTTGCTAATGTGAGAGCAGCAAAACCTGCGAGAATTCTTACACCATTCTCATGACAATATTCGCTTTTAAAAGGTCTAGCATTATATTTACGTATACATGGGGCTTTATATGTTCCACAAAGTGAGGATGTATCTGTAGCTGTTAAGCATAATAAACTGTTTCGCTTAATACTATACCCTGCGGAGTCTACAAAATAAGAGGGTGTTCCAAAAGGATCAATATCAATTACATCAAATTCACCACGATGGTTTCTTAACATAATGCTTGCTTCATTTTGATAAATATTAATATCCACATCATTAATTTTAGCATTAATTCCAGTAAATTCATTAGCTAAACTACTAATATCATTAACACTAACTTCATCTACACCATCAATTTCTTTTTTATAACGAACTCCTCGAATTCCACTTCCTCCAAAAACATCACAAATATTTATTTCTTGATTTAACATTTTTTGGAAAGTTTGAATCGCTAATATTGATGTGTCTCTATTAAATTCCATTCTTGGATTATAAAATACTGGTGCATCAGATGATATTTTCTCAAACTCTGGAAATTCAATCTGAACTAATCCTTCATTAATAGTTCTTAAATCATCTTCACTGTATTCTATTTCTTTATCTTCAAGATTTTCATCCATCTTTATCACAATTTATCAAATTTTTTTACTATTATTTAGTTTGTACAAAGTGTTTTATATAAAATAGCAATAAATATTATATTAATATAATTTATTTATAAATGATTTAAAACTTTTTATAAAGTATTAAATTTATCATAATGAATTAAACTTTAAAAATAATTATTATTAAATAAGGAAAATTTTTTAAGAAAGATTAATGGTGATAAAATATGGCAAATAAGCAAATTTCTATAGCTAAACCAATTATTGAAGATGAGGAAATAAATGCAGTAATAGATGTAATGAAATCTGGAATGATAGCTCAAGGACCAAAAGTTGCAGAATTTGAACAAGAATTCGCTGAATATGTTGGGGCAAAATATGGGGTAGCAACTAACTCAGGAACAGCAGCTTTACATGTTGCAATGTTATCAGCAGGTTTAGGTGATGGGGATGAAGTAATAACTACTCCTTTTACTTTTGTAGCTACTGGAAATTCTGTTTTATACACTGGAGCTAAACCAGTATTTGTTGATATTGATCCTGAAACTTACACATTAGACCCAGAAAAAATTGAAGAAGCAATCACTGATAAAACCAAAGCTATTTTGCCTGTTCAATTATTTGGTCAATCAGCAGATATGGATCCAATAATGAAAATTGCAAAAGATTATGATTTATTTGTAATAGAAGATGCTGCACAAGCTCATGGTGCAACTTACACTGACACTCAAAAAGTTGGAAGCATTGGAGATATGGGATGTTTCAGTTTTTATCCAACTAAAAACATGACTACTAGTGAAGGTGGAATGATTACAACTAATAATGAAGATTTAGCTGAAAAAGCTAGAATTTACCGTGCTCATGGTAGTAGTGTTAAATATAAACACGATGTAATAGGTTATAACTTCCGTATGACTGATATTGGTGCAGCAATAGGAATTGAACAATTAAAAAAGATTGATTCATTTAATGAAAAAAGAATTAGTAATGCAGCATATTTAACTGAAGGATTAAAAGATTTAAAAGGTGTTATAACTCCTACTGTACGTGATGGTTCTAAACATGTTTTCCACCAATATACTATTAGAGTTAATCCTGAAAAACGTGATCAATGGGTTGAATTTTTCACAGAAAATGGAATTGGTTCAGGAATTCATTATCCTATACCACTTTACAAACAACCATTATATGAAAAATTAGGTTACAATCAAAATGAACCAATCACTGAAGAAATTGCTAGTAGTGTTATTTCTATACCTGTTCATCCTAGTTTAACAACTGAAGATTTAGATACTATAATTAAGGTTGTTAGTGAAGGTTCAGATAAATTTGAATAGAATTTAAAAAAATTTAAAATTTATTAATTCATCACTTTTTTTTAATTTAGATGAATTAATTTTTTTTATAATCAATTTTATTGTTTAAAAATAGTTTATTTTAACATATTATTTACAGTATCAACCTTATCGTTTAATCCTCTTTTAGATAAATCTCTACGATCATCTATTTTTATAACAGTATAAACTCGGTCGATACCTTGTTTGAATACTTCTTCTTGGGCTTTACTTATCGCTGAGTATAATTCTTCATAAGTTTCAGCTTCTATTAATGTTCCCATACCAGTTAATTGGTAATTTAATCCGGAATCTTTAATAGATTGTACCGCTGCAGTTACAAAGTCTTTACATTCAGTTCCATCATTTCCAACAGGAAGTATGCAGAAGTCACAAGTTATCATAGAATATACATATATAATTAAATAGATATAAAGTTTAACAAAATTATAATTAATAAGTGATAAAAATGCCTGAAACTCTTCAAAAAGATGAATTCAATAAAAAAATTTATACCCGAATTCATAAGCTAATAATAGATTATGATTTAATTGAAAATGGGGATAAAATTGCTGTAGCATTATCTGGAGGTAAAGATAGTGTTTTAACATTATATGCCCTAAAACAATTTCAAGAAAAATGTGATTTTGATTTAGTAGCAATAAGTGTTGATGAAGGAATTGAAGGCTACAGATTAGAGGGTATAAAATCTGCAATTGATAATGCAGAAAAGTTAGATGTTCCTCTTATTCAAAAATCATTTAAAGAAGAAGAAGATTTTAATTTAGATGATATTTATACTAATTTTAAAAGTGCCTGTATCCCTTGTGGGGTATTTCGACGAAATATTCTAAATAATACAGCATATGATTGGGGTGCTGATAAAATAGCTACTGGTCATAATTTAGATGATGAGATACAATCATTTTTGATGAGTTTTTCACGTGGAGATAATGTTAAATTCTCTAAATTTGGACCGAAGTTAGATCAAATTCATCCAAAACTTGTTCCACGTATCAAACCATTATGGAATACTCCAGAAAAAGAAGTTGGAATGTGGGGGGTTATTAATGGTATTGAGATTCATTTTGCAGAATGTCCTTACAGTAATTTATCTTTAAGAGCTAAAATTAAAGAATTTTTAAATCGTGCTGAAGATGAAAATCCGGGTATTAAAGAAAAAGTTATGAGTTCTTTTCAAAAAGATTTGGGTTTTGATTCACCTATTCCAACAACTCTTAATGAGTGTGAAATTTGCGGTGAACCAACTTCAGGTAAAATTTGTAAGGCCTGTGAAATTAAAGATTTATTAAATAATATTTAATTTTTTCTTATTTTTTTAGTTTCTAATTATAATGAAAGCCATATAAACTAAAAACATTGCAATTAATATTATACCTTCTTTTTTATCTAATTCATGGTCAGTTAAACCAAATACATATAATACTACTGTTGCAATTATCATAACTAATAAATCTATTATCATGTTGTGTCCAACAGCAATTGGATGGATTATACCACTTAAACCTAGAATAAATAAAATGTTAAATAGGTTACTTCCAACAATGTTTCCTATAGCTATATTATTTTCACCTTTTTTAATTGCAGTTAAACTTGTTACTAATTCTGGTAGGCTTGTACCAATGGATACGATTGTTAATCCTACAAGTGTTTCACTCATTCCAAAACTAAGGGCAATGTATTTTGAACTATCCACTACTAATTGTGCACCAATAATAATACCAGCTAAACTTATTATAGCTATTATTAAACTTATTGGTAAGGAATATTTTGGTTTTTCCACGACTTTTGATGCAGGAGATTTTTTTGCATCATATACTAAGTAAGTAACATATGCTACAATAAATATTAAGAATATTAATGCACTTATTCTGCTAATTTGCCAAGTTAAATAAACTATTACTGTTAAAAGTATGCTAACTATAACTAAAAAGGGCATATCTTTACGTATGAGTTTTGGATCAACTTTCATTGTACCAACTAGGGCACATATTCCAATAATGAACAGTATATTGAAAATATTACTTCCTACTACATTACTTATTGCAATAGCATTACTTCCGGATATTGCTGCGGCTGTACTTACTGCTGCTTCTGGGGCACTTGTACCGAATGCTACGATTGTAAGTCCAATAATTAATGATGGTACTTTTAATACATCTGCTATGCTTGTTGCACCATCTACAAAGTAATCTGCACCTTTTATAAGTAAAACAAATCCTATAAGTAGTAATATTATTTGTATAATCATTTCAAACATTTTGATAAACTCCAAGTAAAAAAAAGTATTATTATTTTAATAATGTGATTTTGGAAAATATTTTTTTACTTTATTATCCGTTTAAATTTTATTTTATTTAATATTATCTTTGTTGATAAAAAATTTGAAATTTTATTATTTATTTGTATAAAATTTATTTGTTAAAAATAGGGGGGTTAATATGAGGATGATTGTTTTTAATTTTCATCCTCATTATTTTTATCTGTTTCATTGTCCTCATTTGTTTCAGGTTCAATTTCTTTTACAAGTATTTTATCAATATGATGTCCATCAATACTTATTATTTTGAAATTTAATCTGTCCCATGTGAAGTTATCCCCAGCTTCAGGAATTGATCCTGTGAAACTTAATATGAAACCAGCTAGTGTAGTATAATAATCTTCATCTTCATGAGGGAAATCCTTTTCTTCAATTTTGAAAAGTTCTTTAAAGTTATCTATTGGGAATCTACCATCGATTAAGTAGGAACCATCTTTTCTTTTTGTTGCTCTTGGTTCATTTTCTTCATCAATACCTGGTATGTCTCCAACTATTCCTTCAAGTAAGTCGTTTAATGTTATTAAACCTTCTACTGTACCGAATTCATCTACAACAAGTGACATGTGTACATATTCTTTGTTGGATTTGAATTTTTTTAATAATTCCATTGAAGGTAATTGTTCTGGAACTACTAATGGGTCTTTAATATTTTTTCTTAATTCGATTTTATCTTTTGTAAATATGCTGCTTAATATATCTTTGGCTTGAATTACTCCAAGGAAGTCATCTAGTTCTCCTTCTGCTACTGGAAATATGGATCTTTTACTGTCTATAACCATTTTTTTTATTTCATCGAGGTCATCTTCTAAGTCTATCCATATGATATCGTTTCTTGGGGTCATTATCATATCTACTTTTTGTGCATCTAAGCGAAATACTCTTTTAATAATGCTTTGTTCTTCTTTTTCAATGGTTCCATCTTCTATTCCTTCAGCAATTAATAGTTTAACTTCATCTTGTGTTACTACATCATCTTCTGCTGGTTTGGAACCTATTAATCTTAATACGAAGTTGGTTGATCCACTTAAAGCATTTACTATTGGTCTGCATACAGTAGTCATGAATCGCATTGTTTTTGCACTTTTCAATGCAGATTTTTCTGGATTGTTTAATGCAACACGTTTTGGAACAATTTCTCCAATGATTAAACTGAAGTAAGTTGTGATAAGTACAACTATAATTAAAGATATTGTGTTTGCATATGGAATATATGGTTTAAGGAATAATGCTAATGGTTCTGAGAGTGTTGCTCCACCGAGAGCCCCTGTTAATATTCCAATTAATGTGATTCCTATTTGTATTGCAGATAAAAATTCGTTTGGATCTTCTAATAAGTTTAATATTATGGTGGCTTTTTTGTTTCCATTTTTTTCTTCTTTTTGTAATAAAATCTTTTTGGACGACACGATGGCTATTTCAGCCATAGATAAGTATGCATTTAATAGTATTAATACAGCGATAAATACTATTTCTAAATATATTTCAAAATTCATTTCTCTTCTAACCTTTTAAATTAAAGTTTTTTTTTAGTGTTTTAAGTCACTAGCTTTTTGAAATCCAGTTCCACCATATATTTCTTCTTGCATTTGGCGAACGGTTTCTGCTGCTTCAGCTTGTGTTTCAACTTTTTTAAAGATTCTTCTTTCTTTAACTTTTAAAGTTTTTCCACAAGTACATTTTCGTGTATTAATGCCTTCTTTTGCATATAATACTCTGCCGCATCCACAGCGAAAGATAAGATACATTTTATTAAATCTTCTCCTTTCAAAATAAATTGTTTAATATTTATTCTTATGATATATACTATGTATGAATACAGTTATTTAATCTATTCTTTTTAAAAAAATTCTAAAAAATAATTTTAAATCCTTTTTTTTATCCACCAAATATTTTGAAAAATAGTGGGATAAATACTTGTGATGGTAAGATTACTAATGTTGCAATACTTACACTTAAATTGGTTCCAATTACTACAAGTAGGATTCTGAAAATATTATTATTCCATAAATCTCTTAAGGATTCAATTTCACTTAAATTGTTAATATCTTTTTTACGAACTTTACGATATTTAACTTCTGTAAGTCCACTAAACCATCCTGCAGCAAGTAAGGGGTGTATAATGGTTAAAGGTGCAACTACTCCTCCAACGATTGCGGATTGAATTTTACTTCCACTAAGTATTGAACCTAAAAATCCCATAATCATACTTATTATGATGAATTCAGCTATATTCCATTCAATTTTAATTCCACTTAAATAAGCCAGAAAAAATATCACAATAAATAGTATTGGAATCATAGCTAAGAATATTTTAAGCCAAGGGATTCCTCCATCTTTTTCAATATTAGTTATTTCACTCATTGGTGGAATATCTTCAGGATTATCAAGGTAACGGTTAATTCCATCTTGGTGTCCAGCACCGACAACAGCTATAACTTTGTCTTCTTCAATGCAACGAATACTATTTGCAAGGTATGCATCTCTTTCTTGAACTAGAGCATGGTAAGCTCCAGGTGATACTTCTTTAAAGTATTCCATTACTTCTTCAAGGGTTTCTTCTTTTTTTAAATCCTCAATATCAATTTCTTCCTCTTCATCTGAGAAGAAACTGGTCACGGTACTGAATAAGAATTTGAGTTTTTCCCACATACTCATATTGTTTAGTACACGTTGTAATGTTATGTTAATATCACGATCTAGGAGTGCTATTTTGATACCTAAATCATTTGCAGCATCAGCTGCAGCAATCATTTCTGAACCAGGTTTAACATCTAAATCTGCTCCAATTTTATTTTGGATATAAGAAAGTATGGTTGTAGCAAAGAATAATCCTACTTTGTTCTCTTTGATGATTTTTGAAATATGTATACTTTCCTCATCATCAACTAGACCTGCTCTTTCTCTCATAAGTCGATCATATCGACCATAATCCAGTTCGATTCCGACTACATCAGGTTGTTGCTCGTAGATAGCATCTTTAACTTCTTCCACACTATCTTGGGAAACATGAGCTGTTCCGATAATAGTTAAACATTCTCTTTTCATTTTTAAAAAACTCTTTTCATGTTTATAATTAATTTTAATTTTTGTAAAAAAAAATTTTAAAATAGTTACTAAATGGTGTCTTATTAGCTAATTTATTATATTTTTATTATTATATAAAATTAATCTTTTAAAAATTTTTATTTTAATAATTTAAATTTCTTATTTTTATAAAGCACAACATTGTTGGTAATGTTTTTTTGCATACAATAAGTTATATCATCTTCATGGTTTAACTTTGTGAGCACTACACCTGAACGTGTATTTGGTATTGATTTTTTAATGTTTTCATAATTTCTTGAAGCTAATATGCTTCCAATTGCATATTCTGATATTTTATCTTCTTTTTTTAGCTTTTTATTTATCCAGTATAATATTTCTCCACAAGCAAGATAATCTTCTAATGCAAATTCACTATTTCTTCCAGCCATAACAAGATCAATATGGCTTGTTGCAATTTCTAATGCTTTGTCTGCTACTGCATGAGCATTTACAAATGACCCTATTAATACGGTTGATTTCATTGCTTCCATAATTCTTGTACCATTACTAGTGGTAATAACAACAGTATCTTTGTTTGTTTTAAGGTTTTCCACTTTTTCGGGGGAATTTCCTACATCAAAGTCTTTTAATTTTTTCCCTTTTCTTTCACCAGCAAGTATTGCATCTTTTTCTTTAGCAATTTTTCTTGCTTCTTCGGGAGTAAATGCAGGTATGACATCTTTAAAATTATTAAATGCCATTGTAATTGTTGCACTAGCTCTTAATGCATCTACAACAATTGAAACATCTTTACTTTGAGTTTTTTCTAGGCTTAATGTAACTTTCATATTAATCTTTTCACTAATCTCAGTTTTAACATATTATATATAAGTATAATAATATATTTAATAATTAGATTTATTTTAAATAAATTTTTAATATAAATAATTGATATGGTGTATTATGGAAATAGTTGTAACTCCAATGTGTGAAAAAATTTTATTATGGGCAGGAATATCTGATTATGTGGTAAATAAACACCCTGATATGGAAAAAAATGCAGATATGGCTGTAGTATTATCTAAAAGAAAAACAGAAATACCCTCTATAAATATTGAATTAAATACATTCCAACAAATTAAAGATGGAATTTATAAAGTTTCAAAAGAACTAAATGGGAATTCAATAACAGAAGATTATATAAATAAAATTTTTGAAGACTATAATAAAGCAAATGAAATTATTAAAAATTTAGATAATATATGTAGAAAAAATAGTAAAATTAATGTGAAAGTTTACAGTATATTTTTAAATGATATTGTAGAAGATTTAGGTTTTAATATTATTAAAGATGATGAAGATTCCTATGAACTTGTAATTTGTCCAGATTTCATGTTAGATAAGATTAATGAGGATGATGATAATTATAAAATTATTTGTGTCCCTTCACATGCGAATGTATCAAGTGATCCAATTGAAAGGGCGATTTCACGATATTCTATTATTTTAGATAATATTTAAAATTTTATTTGATAAAAATTTTTATACTATATATTATTATAATAATTAATTACAGGAAAAATTTATAAATTTATAATGGGAGATTTAGTAGCATGTATGAAACATTAACATATGAAGGTGGAGTTCATAAAAGTGAAGAATTAAGAGAGCTTATCGAAGATTTAGGTGGTTTTATTCTTCAAGAAAACATTTTACAAATGGAATTGATTATTAATATGGCTATTCCAATGGAAGATGTGGATAAAATAAAGGAAAAAGCTAAAGAAATATTTGGTGAAGTTACTGTTGCTCCTATGGCTGGTACTGAAATAGCTATTGTATCTCCAACTCTTGCAAGACATCACTTGCCTCATGCTGCTTGTGATATAAGTGAGTATTTACGTCGTTATGGTGCTAAAGATAATATGGTTGGTTTAGCACGTGGACATGGAAAAGGTACTGCTGGAATCTCTCAACCAGAGAAAGATTTAATTAATGAGCATGATATTGCAATTTTTGCTCTTGGAAGTTTTAAAGATTGTATAATTGATAAATCATTTTTATTTGATGATATTGATATACCTGTAATTGTTACTGGTTCTCCTGAAATTGATTTAGAAGAGTTGCCTGGTGCAGATGCTTATGTTAGTGGTTTAGGACGTATTCCTCGTAGACTTAAAAGAGATCCTGATATAAGGGCTTTAAAACGTTTAGTTGATGTTGTTGAAGATCAATTAACTAGTTTAAAGAAAGATTTGGCTCAAGATCCTCCTTTGTATCCTAGTATTCTTGTTAAAAATGAGATTGAATCTCAGGTTCCTGCAATTAAAGAGGTTATTAGTCCAACTCCTGTAACTAGTCAAATTAGTGGGTTACGTGTAAAATTAGATTATGATAAGTATCATGAAGAAATTGGTAATGTTCAAATTGATGATAAAAAGTTGAAAGATATTGCTACTATTGAAAAATCTCATATGTATGATTATATTTTAGTACGTCTTTTAAATGAAAGTTCAATTGTCTAATTTTAAATTTTTTAAATTTTTATAATTTATTTTATTTTTGTATTATTTTTATTATTTTTTTTTTTATTTCAGGTAGTGATAGTTATGGATAGTTTGATGCAACGTTATTTTTCAATGACAATGTTTCCTACAATAATTTTAATGTTTTATAATTATTTTTTAATTAATGGTATGTGGGGTTTAATTTCAACTCCAAATACTAATATAACTATGTTTATAGCAGTTTTAATTTGTGTTTTAACTTTAATATCTTCTTATATTGAATTATATCATTCAAATAGTGTTACACGTTCTATAATGGTGGTGTTAGAGTCATGGAAGTGGCCATCACTTATATATTTGTTTGTATTGATTGTATTATACTTATTATCTAAAGTAGTTATTATACCTGAAATTGTTACAATTAGTATATATGTAATAGTACTTTTAGTGGGATTTTATACATATTATAAAGCTCACCATGTAGTTGTTAATGGATATGACTTAGAATTAGAAAATTTAAGTGAAGAAATAGATATAATTCACCTATCAGATGTACATTACGGAACATTTAGAAATCAAGGATTATTAAATCAGGTAGTAAATAAAATTAATAAATTAGCAGATCAAGGTGCTGAACTTGCAATTATTAGTGGAGATTTAGCTGATGGTTCAACATGTATAAATAAAGAGGATTTCCAAGTTTTTAAGAATGTTAAAATTCCAATAATTTTCACACCAGGAAATCATGATTATTATCCTGGAATTGAAAATGTTCTTAAAGCAGCTGAAGAAGGAGGTATAACTTTATTAGATAACAATTATTGCACATATAAAGATTTAAATATTGTTGGATTAAGTTATAGTTTTTCAGATATAGAAACTTTAGACTTGGATAAATTAGAAATTGATGCTAATGAAAATAATATTATTGTTTATCATATTCCAGAAAAATGGGATTATTTTACAAGTTTAGGTTTTGATTTACAATTATCTGGTCATACTCATGGTGGACAATTTTATCCTGCAAACTTATGGGTTAGTAGATTTTTCCCATTAGATAAAGGTTTGTTTACTAATAATGATTTTGGTAAAACTAGTTATTTGTCTGTTTCTACTGGTGTAGGTACTATGGGTCCTCCTTTAAGATGGGGTACTGATGCGGAATTGGTTTTACTTAAATTAAAACCTAAAAATTAATTTTTCTAATTTTTTTTCAATACTTTTTTTTACTATATATTATTATATAATGGAATTTTTTTTTAAAATCATATAATTATTTTAACTATGAATTATATAAAAAATTCTTATGCAAATTGTAGCTGATGTTGGTGGAATTCCTGGAAAAGATTGTAGAGGCTATTGTAAATATTGTTATTTTCGTAAAGTTAAACCAATTGAACCATTAGGTTGTAGGTATTGTCCTCCTAATAGTGTAGGTTGTGCTAGATGCAGTGAGGGTATTTGTGAAACTGGTACAGAATTTAAACCTTCATTTTTAGTGATGAATGAGATTCAAACTTCTATGATGATGAATCAGGGTTTAAATGGTGAGTTTAAAGTAAATATTAGTGGTGGTGGGGATGTTAGTTGTTATCCTCAGCTTGAAGAATTAGTTTCTGGAATAAATCAATTTGGACTTAAATCTCATTTAGGTTATACAAGTGGAAAGGGGATAGATGATTCTGAAATGGCTTCAAGATTGATGAATCTTGGGGTTGATGAAGTTACTTTTACTTTATTTGCAGATGATATAGGTTTACGTAAAGAATGGGTTAAAGATCCTACTCCTGAAGCTTCTCTTGAGTCTGCTAAGTTATTTGCTGAGAATGCTAATCTTTATGCAGCTAGTGTTATTATTCCTGGAGTGAATGATGGGGAAGTTTTAAGAAAAACTTGTGAATCTTTAGAAAGTTGGGGTGCTAAGGCTTTGCTTTTAATGAGATTTGCTAATACTACTGAACAGGGTCTTATTTTAGGTAATGCTCCTGTGGTTGATGGTATTGAATCACAATCTATTGAGGAATTTTCTAGTCTTGTTGATGAGATTAATAAAGAATATAGTTTACGGGTTACTGGAACACCTTTGGGTGATCCTACTATTAATGCTCCTTTTATTATATCTAAAGAAGGTAATGAAGAGTATTTACAATTCCTTAAAGAGGTTACTGGTGAAGCTACAATAGTTACTAGTAAAATAGCTGCTCCTTTTATTAGTGCTGTTTTTAAAAAGATTGGTGCAAATACTGTTAATGTTATAGGGACTAATAAAGATATTGCTTGTTTGATGACTAGAGAAGATTTTGAATCTATTGATTTGTGTAATGTTAAGGACTCTGTGATTATTCCTGGTCGTTCTTTTGTTCATGATAAAGTTGTTGAGGATATTTTTTCACGTGATGGGGTTGAACGTGTTGTTGGTAGAGGTCCTGATACTTTAAGTGTTGATGGTGAGTTAAGTAGTGGTATGACTGATGAGGAAGTTATTATGGAAGAAATTGAATCTTTTAGAGATTTGATTGATGCTATTAACTTTTTTGGTATGAGAAAAGTTTGATTTTTTTTAGTATTACTTTTGATTTTTTCTATCTTATTACTTTTTCTTTCTTTTTTTAATATTCTATTTTTTATACTATTATTTTATATTAAACGAATATTTTATTATTTGTTTTTGATTTTGAATTATTTATTTTTGTTTGTTTTATATTAAACCGTTTTTTAATAATTTTTTTTCATTAAAAATTATTATTATTTGTTTCATTAAAAGTATTATGATTATTTTTTTATTAAATTTTAAATTATTTATAAAAAATTAGAAAATTTGATAATTTTGTATATTTTATAAAAATTTAAATGATTACTTTTTAAAATATAGGGAGTTTTTATAGATATTGTAAATATGAATTTTTGCTTTTTAAGTGTTTTTTCAATGCCTATTTAATTTTTGATTAAAATAAATACTTCACTTCTTTAACTTTAAAATTTTTTGTTTAATTATCTCAACTTTCATTAAAATCTCATTTTTTTCATTTTAACTTAAAATTTTAGTTAATTATTATTTTAAGTTAAAATTTTTAAATTTAATTTTAGTAATACTTTTTTAATTATCAATAACAAGAAATTTGGATTAACTTATCATTTATAAATTTTACTAAATCTTTCTAAAAAGAATATTTATATTATATCTTATTCAAAGATAAAATCGTATACCAAATAGCTGGCTATTGCAATACTTGCTTTGTAGCTTACTCACTTCAAACAATTTTTATAATGTTTGATTGAGTGGTATATTAGTAACTCTATTAAATTAGGAGGGAAAAAATGGCAAAGTTTGATGATAAAGTCGATTTATACGACGAAAGAGGTTCATTAGTTGCATCTGATGTACCTATCGAAGCTCTAAGCCCACTACGAAATCCTGCTATACAAAAAATTATTCAAGGTGTAAAACGGACCGTAGCTGTAAACTTAGAAGGTATCGAAAAAGCATTAAAAACTGGATCTGTTGGAGGAAACAAATCCAAAATTTTAGGTAGAGAAATGGATCTCGACCTTGTAGGAAACGCTGACGCTATAGGAGCAACTTTAAAAGATAAGCTTCAAGTAGACGAAGGAGATGACACATTAGTTGAACCAATCTCTGGTGGTAAAAGAATAAAAGTTCAAATTCCATCTGACAGATTAAATTGTGCAGCTGAATACTCTGTAGCACCATTAGCTACTGCAGCAGCTTTAACACAATCTATTCTTGAAAACATGGATGTAAGCATTTACGATGCTAACATGGTAAAAGCAGCAATCTTAGGTAGATACCCACAATCTGTAGATTACATGGGATCTAATATCGCAACTATGTTAGACGTACCACAAAAACTCGAAGGACCTGGTTACGCATTAAGAAATGTAGGAGCAAACCACTTCGTAGCAGCAACCATGAAAAACACTTTACAAGGAGCTGCACTTTGTTCTATATTTGAACAATCTGCTATGTTTGAAATGGGAGATGCAATCGGTGCATTTGAAAGATTACATTTATTAGGTTTAGCTTACCAAGGTTTAAACGCTGACAACATGGTATTAGACTTAGTTAAAGATAACGGAGCAGAAGGTAATGTTGGAAATATTGTAGCTGCAACTATTGAAAAAGCAGAAGCTGACAACATCATTGCTGCAGGCCAAGATCTTAATGGATTTACAATGTACAAAACTGATGATGTAGCAAAATGGAACGCATATTGTGCTGCAGGTTCTATTGCAGCTGTAATGGTTAACGTTGGTGCAGCAAGAGCTGCTCAAGGTATTCCAAGTACATTATTATACTTCAACGATAACATAGAATTTGCAACAGGTTTACCTGGTCTCGACTTCGGTAGAGCAGAAGGGGTAGCTGTAGGATTCAGTTTCTTCAGTCACTCTATCTACGGAGGAGGAGGTCCTGGTTTATTCAACGGTAACCACGTTGTAACCAGACACAGTAAAGGATTCTGTATTCCACCAGTAGTAGCTGCAATGTCATTAGATGCAGGTACTCAACTCTTCAGCCCAGAAGCAACTTCTGGACTTATTAAAGAAGTATATGGTTCATTTGATGAATTCCGTGAACCGTTAAAATATGTTGCAGAAGCAGCTGACGAAATCAAAGGAGACATCTAAGTAATCTAATGAATTGTTAAAATTCATCGAATCTAATTAAAATAAAAATATGAGGTTATTGAATGGATATTGAAATATTCCCACACAGAATACTAGGATCAGATACTACTGAAAAATTACTAAATGAAATTGAATCTTTAGATGATGTTAAAAGAACAGTTATTCATGGACCAAGATTACCACCATTGGATGATTTTGAAAAGAAATACGGTGATCGTAGAGAAATCATAGTTAACGACGAAGTTGTAGAACTTAAAGTTAAAACTGGTCGTATATGGATAGAACTTGAGAATGAAGAAACTGTGAATTTAATTGATGATATCTGTGAAAAGCATCTTCCTTTTGGATATGATATAAACACTAATCGAGATCAATACATCCGAAAAGAAAGAACTGTTACTGATGATATGAAATATGGGAATGTTGAAATGCCTGACGAATTAATTGGAATCACTGATCAACATTCAAAATTTGCTGATAGTGTTTCATTAATTAAAAAGGATAAAGACGATTCATAAAAAAGAAACAACAATAAGGATTATTAATATGATTGGAAGAAAAAGTCACGTTGTAGATTGTAGGGAAACAAGAGGCCTTGGTGATGGTGGAGGTATTGCCCAAAGAGGAACTTTCGCAGAATGTGGAAGTGATATTGTAGCAGTAGCTATGTCTCCAGGTAGACGTCACATTACTAAACCAGTTTGTGAAATTACTTTCGGTCTTCGTGAGTCAAATCTTTTAACTAGTACTATGATTCTTGATGCAGGATCTGGTGTTCCTCGTGATGCACCAGGTGCAAGTGGTGGAAGCTTATTTGGTTTAACTCATAAAGAGATGGAACAAATGAGTCAATTTAAATTACTTGTAGTGCATTTAGGTGGAGTAAAAAATCATATTATTTACAAAGCAAGATTAATTTTAAGAAATGTTGATAAACCTTGTGTTATTATTTGTGAATATCCTATAGATTTCGAAGACCTTGCAAAAATTGGTGTTAAAACTTCTAAGGTTATGCCAGATGAAGTTAAAACTAAAGGTATGGTTGTAGGAATTATTAATGGGGTAATCAGAGGAGAAACAGCTCCTCAAGAAAAATTAGATGAGATTATTAGAAAAGTCAAAATAGGATTAGGAGATGTATGATTATGGTACAATATTATCCAGGAACTTCTCAGGTTGCTGAAAACAGACGTAAATTTATGGATCCTGCACAAGATTTAGAAGTTTTACGTGAAATATCTGATGAAGACGTAGTAAAAATATTAGGTCACAGAGCTCCAGGTGAAGAATATAAGAGTGTACACCCACCATTAGAAGAAATGGATGAGCCTGATGATATTATTAGAGAAATTGTTACACCAATTGATGGTGCTAAAGCAGGAGACAGAGTAAGATACATTCAATTCACTGACTCCATGTATTATGCTCCAGCTCAACCATACTTAAGAGCTAGATCTTACTTAAACAGATTCAGAGGAGTAGATACAGGTACTTTATCCGGTCGTCAAATTATAGAATGTCGTGAAAGAGATTTAGAAAAATTATCTAAAGAAATCTTAGAAAACGAATACTTCGACCCAGCTAGAACTGGAATCAGAGGTAAAAGTGTACACGGACACTCTTTAAGACTCGACGAAGACGGTATGATGTTTGATATGTTAAGAAGACAAATCTTCAACAAACAAACCGGAAAAGTTGAAATGGTTAAAAACCAAATTGGTATTGAATTAGATGAACCTGTAGTATTAGGTGAACCTTTAGATGAAGAAACATTAAAAGGTAAAACTACTATTTACAGAGGGGACGTAGTTGCATATAAAGATGATAAAGATGCAGTTGCAGTATGTCAAAACATCCACGTAGCTAGATCTATCGGTGCATACAACCCAGAAATATACGGAAATGAGAAGGTAGAATAATATGGCAGCAGATAAAAAGTTCATGGAAGCTTTAACAAAAAAGTTTAAAGAAGATCCTACCGATAAAACCACCACTTTTTATAACTTAGGTGGATGGAAACAATCTGAAAGAAAAACTGAGTTTGTTAAAGAAGGAGAAGAAATTGCTAAGAAGAGAGGAATTCCAATGTACAACCCTGATGTTGGTTCCCCTCTCGGTCAAAGAGCTTTAATGTCTTACCAATTATCCACAACTGATACTTTTGTTGAAGGAGACGATTTACACTTTATTAACAACGCAGCTATTCAACAAGCTTGGGATGACATTAGAAGAACTGTAATTGTAGGATTAAACACCGCTCACACAGTTCTCGAAAAAAGATTAGGTATGGAAGTAACTCCAGAAACTATTACAAATTACTTAGAAACTGTAAACCACGCAATGCCTGGTGGAGCTATTGTTCAAGAACATATGGTTGAAACCAACCCAATGTTAGTAGCAGACAGTTATGTAAAAGTATTCACTGGTGACGATGAGTTAGCAGATGAAATCGATGATTGTTTTGTTTTAGACATTAACAAAGTGTTCCCTGAAGAACAAGCAGAAGCTTTAAAGAAAGAAGTAGGTAACGCAATTTGGCAAGCAGTCAGAATCCCTTCCCTTGTAGGAAGAGTTTGTGATGGAGGTACTACCTCCCGTTGGTCTGCTATGCAAATTGGTATGAGTATGATTTCAGCATACAACCAATGTGCAGGTGAAGGTGCAACCGGAGATTTCGCTTATGCATCTAAACACGCAGAAGTAATTAACATGGGTACTTACTTACCAGTAAGAAGAGCAAGAGCAGCAAATGAAGTCGGTGGTGTACCATTCGGATTTATGGCTGATATTGCACAAGGTTCCAGAACTAACCCAGATGACCCAGTTCGTTCCTCCTTAGAAGTTGTAGCATTAGGTGCTGCACTTTACGATCAAATCTGGTTAGGTTCTTACATGTCTGGTGGTGTAGGATTCACTCAATATGCTACAGCAGCATATACTGATAATGTCTTAGATGACTTCTCCTACTACGGACAAGAATATGTAGAAGACAAATATGGTGGATTATGTGAAGCTCCAAACAACATGGATACTGTTCTTGATGTTGGTTCTGAAGTAGCATTCTATGCATTAGAACAATACGAAGACTACCCAGCATTACTCGAAACCCACTTCGGTGGATCTCAAAGAGCATCTGTTGTTTCTGCAGCATCTGGTATTTCTACTGCATTTGCAACTGGAAACGCACAAACTGGATTAAGCGCATGGTACTTATCCATGTACTTACACAAAGAACAACACTCCAGATTAGGATTCTATGGTTTCGATTTACAAGATCAATGTGGTGCAGCTAACGTATTCTCTATAAGAAACGACGAAGGTTTACCACTTGAAATGAGAGGACCAAACTATCCTAACTATGCAATGAACGTAGGTCACCAAGGTGAATACGCTGGTATTGCACAAGCTCCTCACTCAGCACGTAAAGATGCATTTGCATTTAACGCATTAGTTAAAATTGCATTTGCTGACCCAAGTTTATCATTTGATTATGGTAACGTACGTGCAGAATTTGCTAAAGGTGCTTTAAGAGAATTTGAACCTGCTGGTGAAAGATCTATTATTATTCCAGCAAAATAAATAAGTAACTAAAAGATAGGTGTTTTTATAACACCTATTTTTTTTATTTATTTCAATCTTAAATTAATGATTATCAAATCTAATTTAAAGCTTTTATAATTTACTTAAAATATTAAATCATTTTAGTAAAGCTTATATTAAACTTTTTAGAAAAGATATAAAGTATAGGTTAAACATTCCTATATTTAAAACAAAAAAATGTTTAAAAATAGGTTAAACTTCCTATTTTATTTAAAAAAATATACATATTGTGTGAGATGTTTTATAGACTCGTTTATAAAAGTTTCACTTTAGTTTATAAGTTTTCGTTAAGTTATAAACTATTTACTCTAATTAAAAAAAATCACTGGTCGAATGATTTTACTATTGTTGACTGTGGGCAGATTTATTTTTAATAGAGCTAAAAAATAAATTAATAAATAGAGTATTATCCTTTAAAATGTAAGGACAATTATTTTTTTGGGATGAAATAATTGTTAATGATTAATAATAGTTAATCATACTTTTTAAAGTGTTAAATAATATATTTAAAGAAAATTCTCATGTTTTCTTTAGAAAAAATTAGCTTATTAAATTTATTAAATTAATTTAATAAAAACTAAGGAGGAAAAAATATATGGACCCAATTACATTAGGTGTTGTCGCATTAATCGGTGTGGCTGCTACTATTGGTGGGGCATCAGAAGATTTAGAATCTGATGTAGGTTCTGAAAGTAACCCTAACTCACAAGTACAGCTTGCTCCTCAAATGGGACATTTACACAGAATAATTAATAAAGCGATCTCTGGGGAACCAGTCGCTTATGGTGTCTGGTGTGGTATTTCATGTTCTATCGCATACTTAGTCATGGCTGCTAATATTGGCTTTTTATCAATGCCTATCGTAGCTATTGCTATAGGTGCAACTGTTGCTGCATTTGTACACGTTATTTATACAACCACTGCACATATTGGACGTATTGTTGGTCAAGCTACTTTCGATCAACCTCTGTTTTATGATGCATTGATTGAATGTTTAGGACCTATTGCAGGTCATGGATTTATTGCAACTTTTTGTATTACTAGTTTTTGTTACTTAATGACAATCCCTCTTGGTGCAAATCCTTTAGTTAACTTCCCATTACCATTATTAGGTGTTGTATGGGGTATTACTATTGGTTCTATCGGATCTGCTACTGGAGATGTTCATTATGGTACTGAAAGTGAATATCAAACTTACCCATTCGGTGGGGGTACTCCTGTAGCTATTCAAGGAGATATTGTTGTTAAAGAAGCTACTGGTGCTAAAAACAGTATAGATGTAGAAAACTTCTGTGCTAAGTTTGGTGGACCATTAACTGGTATTTGTTTTGGATTAATTGTTTTCTTCAGTTTCTGGATTACTGTTGTATTCGGAGTTACTGGAGGAGCTATCGCAGGTATAATTATTATTTTAATCACTATTTACTTAAACTTTAAATTAGAAACTTTCGCACGTAATAATTATGGACCTTATCAAGAAGAAAGCACAGGATCTGCTGAACCTGCTGCTGAAGAAGAAGCTGAACCTGAAATAGTTGAAGAAGCTGAAAAGGCAGGGCAATAAGGAGGAATAATTATGGATCCAATTAGTTTAATTATATTTATTGCCGTTGGTGGAGTTCTTATTGGTGCAGGTGTACACTTTATTCCTGTAGGTGGAGCTCCAGCAGCTATGGCAACAGCTACCGGTGTAGGTACCGGTACAGCAATGTTAGCAGCAGGTGCAGGTATGACTGGACTTGTTACTGCAGCATCTTTAACTGGTCAATCAATGATAATGGTTATGTTGCTAGGTGCAGTAGGTGCTATGATAATGATGGCATTTACAATGTTAATCGCAAACTATATTTACGTATATGGTTGTGGTGTAGTACCAGCTTCTGCTAAAGTAGATAATGACCCAATTACTGGTAGACCACAAGAAATTTATTGTACTCCAGGTACTGAAGGACATGGTATTCCTACAGTTTGTTTTGTAAGTGGAGTTATCGGTGCTCTCATGGGGGGTGCTGGTGGTGGACTCGTATACTTCGTAGTAAATGATGCATTAACTAAAGCATCTCTCGCAGCTCCTATGGCAGCTGCATTTGCAGGTATTATTGCTATTAGTGTATACTTTATTAATGCGGTAGTTGCTTCTTATAATATAGGAGGTACTATTGAAGGTTTCCACGATCCAAAATTCAAAGCTAGAATTGGTAAAGGTTTCATCGCTTGTTTATTAGCATCCATTGTCTGTGGTATCTTTGTATATGTCTTAATAGGAGGTATATAAAATGGCTGATGAAAAACCTGTAAGTTCTAATATGTTACTTGCTTTAGGAATTATCGGTGGACTATTAGGAATTTATTTAATAGGTATTAACCCTATAATAGGACCTCTCCTTGCTTGTCTTGGTGGAGTATGTGCTATTATATGGGGTGCAAATGCAATCAGAAGTGTAGCTGGTTACGGATTAGGTACTGGTGTACCTAGTATTGGTTACATGTCTTTAGGTATAGGTATTCTTGGTGGATTATCTGGACTTGCTTTAGTTTCATTACTTAAGTTACCTGCTATTGTATCTCCTATTTTAGCATTAGTTGTTGCTTTAATTATAGGTTTAATTATTGCTGTAATTGCAAAGAAGATTGTTGGTATGAAAATACCTGTTCTTATAAGATGTACTGCTGAAATTGCTGGTGCAGGTGCATTATCTGTTGTAGCATTTTCCACAGCTCTTGCTGGAAGTTACACTTTAAGTGCTATTGCTACTAGTGTTATTTTACCAGGTTACATTGCATTATTCTTTATTATGAACACAATGGCTATCCAAGAACCTTTCAATGCTTGTCTTGGACCTAACGAAGATCAAAGAAGAACCTTAACTTTAGCTGTTGCTAATGCATTTTTAGCTATTGTTGTAGTAGGTTTACTTGCAATTCCTCTTGGATATGCAGCATTATTAATAATTGTTGTCGGATTTGTCGGATGGTTATGCAGTTACAAAAAATTCCTTAAATTGTCTAATGAAGCTGCTGCATCTGTCGTATGGTCAGGTTTATGGCCTAAACTTGAGGATCAATAGGAGGTCTAATTATGGAAATGTTACCTTTAATTCGTGTTGTCCCAGAAATGGACTTAGCAATTGATCCTGTAACAGGATCAGTAGGCGGAGCCGTTAGTGGAGGAGTTTTAGTCTCCTTAGATGAAGTAAATACTGAAATAGCTAAAATTGAAGACGCTGCTGATGAATTAGTTAACTCTTTAAATCCACGTTCTGCTCCTCTTGGAGCATACCCTGGAAGAGAAGGTGCTTATCTTACTGCAGCTACTCAAACTAATATGGTTTATGGTTTCTTAATCGGATTAACTCTATTAATTGCTATTATTCCTTTTTTAGCTAAGATGGGGGTATTATAATGGTAGATAAGAAAGATGCTGCTCCGGATTGGCCTATTGTTACTGGTGAGTATGTTGCTGGTGATCCTGAAAGTCCGGTTGCTGTTGTTACTTTAGCTTCTGAGAAAGAGGATGTTTGTATTGGTGCTGGTGCTGCTATTGCTGGTTCTTGTCATACTGAAAATCTTGGTCTTGAAAAGGTTTTAGCTAACACTATTTCTAATCCTAATTTAAGATTCCTTGTTTTATGTGGTGCTGAGGTGCAAGGTCATATTACTGGTCAAAGTTTAATGGCTTTACATGAAAATGGTGCTGATCCTGATAAAGGTGAAATTATTGGTGCTACTGGAGCTATTCCTTATATTGATAATATTCCACAAGAAGGAATTGAAAGATTCCAACAACAAATTGAAATGGTGGATTTAATCGATGTAGAAGA
>JAEZRD010000021.1 GCA_023440975.1 Methanobacteriota archaeon
CCAAAAAATAGGATGTGTATATATGAATAAAAAATCTTCATTATCTTTTGTAGGTTTTAAAATGTTTATACCATAATCTACTTGATTATAAATATCTGCTAGATTATATCTTTCAATATTTATTTTGTTTTTTGAAAAATCATATATATCCTCTAAATTTTCCAATTCTGTAGTTGCAGAAACATTAAGTTCTTCTGATTCAAAAACTAATTTATACATATGTTTATATTTCCCTTATTTTTTTAATCACATTCTCTTAAAAAATGAGTTTTAACTTTATTTTATATTTTCTTATTATTAAATATTATACAATCTATTGAATATTTTAAAATATGCGAATTTAATATCCTTTTTAAAATTAACCCTAGGAAATTTTAGATAAATTTATGGGTCCTTCAGTATTTTTTTTGTTTATATTAAACCTATTTTAAATTATACTTATGTTTAATTAAATATTTAATATTATGTTTTTGTTTAATTAATTCATATTATAACTCTTTATTCAAACATTAGAAATTATACAAATAAAACAGTTAAATGATGTAAAAAAAAAGTTTAATTCTTTTATTTATATTATATTAATAAAAAAAAAAAAAATAAAGTTTTTCGAGTACACTAGAAAAAAAATTAAAAAAAATTTAAGTTTTTTCCAATTCAACCAAAAAAAAAGTAAAAAATTAAAATTTTAATAAATAATTGTTAACTTTTTATCAATAGTAAATGTACCCTTCATCATACAAGGTTGATAAACACTAGAACCTGGATAAATTACCTTAGCTGCATAATCTCCATTTCCTAAATGAATAGGTAAAGTATAATAACCATTACTATTAGTTGTTACAGTATAATTTTTACTTAAACCATTACTTAAACGGGTTAATTCTATTGTAACAGTCTGATTAAATAAACCTTCATCCCCATCATCAAGATAACCTGCTAACTGGGATGTGGAGTTAATTTCACCAGGATAATAAGATATACTAGTTATAGTACGATTATCAATAGTTCCATTATTAATTAATATTGT
Organism: Methanobacteriota archaeon; assembly: GCA_023440975.1. Taxonomy (GTDB): domain Archaea; phylum Methanobacteriota; class Methanobacteria; order Methanobacteriales; family Methanobacteriaceae; genus Methanobrevibacter_A. The sequence continues at coordinate 1,028 of JAEZRD010000021.1, forward strand.
AGTTTCAACATAGGAATATGTTTCCTGATTAATAGCTTCAACATTATAAGTTCCAGGACTTAAATTAATAGGTAACTGGAATACACCATTACTATCAGTTGTTACATTGTAAACTTTATTTGCACCATCACTTAAACGTTTAATAACTATTAAAACAGTTTTATTAGATAAAGATGTACCATTTAAGCTTGTTAAATTACCAGAATATGTGATATTTGAACCATAAGTAACATTAATATTATTTGCAGTTATATTTGCACCTTGAATATAAATGAAGCTCAATGCCTCAGATGCATCATAATCTTTATCACCTGCAAAGGTTACATAAACACTGTAAGATCCTTGTGCAAGAGTAATAGGTAACTTAAAGTATCCATCAAGGTTAGTAGTTACATTATAATCTTTACTTGCACCATTGCTTAAACGGGTTAATGTTAAAGTTATATTATGATTAGCAACTACATTTCCATTACAATCAGTTATTGTTCCATAATACATATTTATATCAAAAAATGGACTTAGATTACTATTATAATAGAAAGTGTAATCTGGTGAGATTATAAATGTTGTATGATTAGTTAAAGGTTCTACTGTGAAATTATAGGTTAATACTTGATTATCAATTACAACAGTAGTGGTGAAGTTTCCACTAGCTTTTGTAACATACCCTAAATTACTTTCATTTTTTATAGTACTGTAAGTTGGTTTATTATAACCATCATTAGTAGTCCATATATAATTCCACTCAGGTAAATCACTTGTCATATTATAAGTATTATTACCATCAGTATACTCATTTAAGGAAAGTTTACCAATAATCTGATCACCTAAAGTGACATGAGTATTATTAAAGGTTAATTTAGCTAAAACCCAATTATTCAAGTTCACTGTACTGTTTCCAAGATTATGTGTTAAGTTTGCAGGATTATCATTAGTACCCCACCAATCATAAGCATAATTAACCTTAGAATTATTAACTGTAATATAACTAGTCTTATTATTAGTTATAATAGAATTAGTAATGTTTAAAGAACCATTAGCCACTCTAATCATTGAAGAATGATTAATAGCAGTATTATTTGCAATAATGGATTCAGCAATGTTTAATTCACCATTAGTATAAATTGCAGATCCAGAATTTGATGCAACATTCTGATCAAATTCACAGTTATAAATATTTGTAACATTGTTTCTTGCAATTATAGCTCCACCTAAACCAGAACTACTAGTATTCCCAATAGCCTGGTTATTTATAAATACTGAATTATTAAGTTCCATCAAACCATTGTATTGATAGATTGCTCCTCCACCAAATACTACAGGAGTAATCATATAATCATCTGTTGCAACATTAAATGCGAAATAACTATCATTAATGATTAATAATCCTTGAGATAAGATTGCTCCAGCATTACGATTTCCAATATTAGCTAAGAAGAAATTATCATTTAAATAAGTTTCACCAAACCATGTCCAAATTGCTCCTCCTGCAGCATATGCATGATTATAATAAAAACCAGAATCAGTAATATTATTCAATGCATAAATAGATAAGATTGCTCCCCCTTCACGAGCATAATCTAAGGATGTGTTTCCATCTGCAGTGTTATTCATGAAAATACTTCCGCTTATAGATAATTTACCATAGAATTGAGCAATAGCTCCACCACCACTCACATTAGAATCTACAAGGTACATATCACTATATACACTGTTTGAATAGAATTTACAGTTATTTATGTTTAAATCATTATATATTGAAGATATTGCTCCTCCAAGTTCTGCAGTGTTATTTAGGAAATCAGAGTTTTGAATTGTTATTGTATTGTTTAATGAATTAGAAGCTATAGCTCCACCATCCAATGCAGTGTTATTTGCAAATGTGGAATCATAAATAGTCATTGGGCCTTGATTTCTAATAGCTCCACCAACAAATCCACCATAATTATTAGAGAAACTAGAACCATCTATACTTAATGTTCCATTAGATCTGATAGCTCCTCCCTCTTCTGCAAAGTTTTCTGTGAAACTGGAATTAACAACAGCCATGTTACATACACTATTTAAAGCTCCACCACAAGTTGATGCACTATTGTTAATGAATTTAGAATTTGTTACATTAATCACACTATCATAAGAGTTACTTATAGCTCCACCATTAATTTTTGCAGTGTTATTTGTGAATGTTGAATTATCAACACTACAAGTTCCATTATTACGTATTGCTCCACCAAAATCATCATTTGCATTATTCAAGGTGAAATTAGATCCAATTACTTTAAGTGTTCCATTAGCATAATTAGTAACAGCACCACCATGATAAGCAGTATTATTAATAAATATTGAATCTTCTATTCTTGCATCCCCAATAGTATTATCAATTGCTCCACCATAAATAGCAGAATTATCCCAGAATGAGGAGTCTAGAACAATTAATGTTCCATTATTACGAATTGCCCCTCCTAGAAAACCAATTGCCCTATTATTATTAAATAAAGAATCATCAATAAATAAGTTACCTACATTATTAACTGCTCCACCAGAATTCTCAGCATTATTATTAGTGAAAGCCCCAATAATAAAAGCATTACTATTATAAGAGTTACTTATAGCACCACCATTAACTTTCGCATAATTATCAGTGAAATAAGTATAATCTACTGTAAGATTACCAAGGTTTCTGATTGCTCCACCATAAGACTCAGTTGCATTATTTTTATAGAAATTAGATAAAGTAACAGATAAATATCCATTATAATTACTTATTGCCCCACCATGACTTGCACTGTTATTTTCAAAATTAGATTTATTTACATTTACATTACCATAATAGTTTTCAATTGCCCCACCAGTAATTGCAGTGTTATTTGCAAAGGTACAGTAATTAACATTTAAGTTTCCCATATTCATTATAGCTCCAGTACCATGAAATGATTCTGTATTATTAACATTAATAAAGGTTAAACCTGTTAAAGTTACTGTAGTATAATTTGTTATTGTTAATATTGATGTTGCACTATTGGTTGCATCAAATATCACGGTTTTATTCATATCAGCACTGATTGTTAAGTTTTTACTTAAATTTAAACCAATATTTCCATTACCTGTATAAGTTCCTGCCCCTATAATTATATTATCATTATCTGTTGCTGCATTATATGCATCAGAAAGGTTAGTGTAACTTGTGTTGGTACTATCTAGGTAGAACGTGTTATTATTAACACTAAAATTAGTTGTTGTATCATTCACACTTACTATATTATTATTTGTGGTTGTTGTAGTGTTATCTGCTGCAGATATACAGGTTATACTTCCGAGTAACACTGTTAGTAAGAGTAGGATGATAATAATTTTCTTAGATTTATATTTCATAAAATTTTTATCCCCTAAAAAATTTATTTTTAAATATTTTTTAATTCTACATCATTTTTCTCGCCTTATTTTTAAATATTATTTTCTTAAAAAATTTTTTTTTGTCCCTTATCATTTTTTTTGTCATATTCTAAAAAATTTTTTCTCCTTTTAAACAATCATTTTTTTATTACATCCAAACATTTTAAAGTTTTATTTAACTGTTTAAATTATTATAATATGCGTTTATTATTTTATTTTGAACAGTTTATATATATTACTATAATAGTTAATGTTTGTTTAATTACGAACTAGATTATTGAACTTAATAAACTTTATCTGAAAAAAAATAAAAAAAACTTTAAAAGAAACACTTTAAAAAATTAAAAATTTAAAAAAATATGAATAAAAATTTAAAAAAATCAAAATAAATTAAATACAAATGAACATACCATTAAAAAAAAAATTAATAAACCAAATATTTTATAAATAAAATAAAATCCCCAAAAAAAGTTTAGAAAAAAATATACTGAAAAAAGGATAAATAAAAAAAAGGAAATATTATTCATTTAATTCTTCATTATTTCTAGCCCTAGTACTATTTATCTCCTTATTAAGAAAATATGAAATGATAGTTCTAATAGCAACAATAATTGTTAATGTAAACAAGACGATTTTACATCAGGTTCCATTTTACACTTTTTATTAAATCTGCAACAATGAAAAAGTCAAGGACAAATAGGATTCTTGAAGCAAAATAGAGTTTAATCTTATCAAAAATCTATTTTCTTATTCTTTAATAATTCTATTCTCATTAATTTAATAAATAATCTAAGACCCACTAATTATAAGAATTATTACACTTAATACTGTAAAAAATTCAGCAAATATTTACAATATCCTTGTTACAGAATTATTAATTTAAGTTTTTTATTATAATTAAATATAATTAAAAATTCTTGTATATATTTTAAAATATACGCATTTTATATACTAGCATATATTTTAATATATACAATAAATACTTTTTTTTATAAATATGAAAAAGTCTTCAAAGGAATATAAATTATATTACTCTCTTTTTTAATTAATGGAGTTCTATTAGATACTAAAATACCATAATTAGAATTATAACGATTAATAGCCTTTGTTAATTGACTTTTAGTCTTATTACCCACACCTACTTCTAAAGGGATAATAGTATCATAATATTTAATTAAAAAATCAACTCCTCCTTTTTCACTATCATAAAATAACCCTAATGGAGAATTAGAAGTATCTTTTAATTTAAATAATAATGAAATTACTAATGTTTCACTTAATGTAGCTAAGCACTTCTTATGATTCAATGAATAACGTCCTAATTCATAATTTATAGAAGCTTTAATACAAGGACTTAAAAAGAAAAACTCCCAAGGTTTTTTAACAACTTTACCCCCAGTACCAAAAGGTTTCACTGAAAATATTAATTGAGTTTTCTCTAAAATATTTAAAATATCATTCACAGTTTTTGGTGAAACACCTAAGCTTTGTGCTAATTTAATATTAGAAGTACCACCCGGTTTTTGCATAGCTAAATAGGTTATTATACGTGAAATAATAGGATAAGTATTAGAATTAAATGATTTTAATGAACTAATATCATTTTCAATTACATTATTAACTATTTTCACTATTCTATCATGAATTTCAAATT
>JAEZRD010000099.1 GCA_023440975.1 Methanobacteriota archaeon
GGTTTAAGTAAAGATTACTGGGTAACTACAGATACTAATGGTGAATACCAATTACAAATCAATCTTGGTCAAGGTTTATACACTGCACAAGCAACATATGCTGGTGAACATGGATATGAACCTAGTACTAGTAGTTTAAATAATATTATAGTTACTAGTACTGTTAATGGTACTCTTTTAACTGCTAATACTTTTAATCAAAAGGTTAATGCTGGTCAAAACTTCACTGGTAAACTTGTTGATAGTAATGGTAATGTTATTGCAGGTCAACACATAAGTGTAAATTTAACACGTTTAAGTAATGGTTTAAGTAAAGTATACTGGGTTACTACTGATACTAATGGGGAATACCAATTAGCAATTAACCTTGGTACTGGTTCATATACTGCTGATTGTAGTTATGCAGGTACAAGCACATACACATCAAGTAGTGCTCATGCAACTTTAACTGTAACTGCTTAAAAAAAGTAAGAATTTTAGATTTTAACTCAGAAAAGAAAATTCATTTATTTTTTTTCTGAGACTTATTTTATTTTTTTTTATAAGGATAAAGGACAAGTACAAGTTGATGGATCCTTTAATGTGAATCCTAAATCTTTTAAGAATTCTTTATAACCCATTTCATTTATTTCTTCAAGACTAGCCATACTATAAATTTGAATTTCATCATCAATAGTTAATCTTCTAAATAAATCATAATCATTACTTAATACTTGTGTGCTTGTTTGTTTATTTAATCGAAACCCAATTTGAGGAAATGGTTCTTTTAAATCTAAATACTTTTCTAAACTTATACTAATACTAGATTCTTCTTTATTTAAAATTATAACATTTTCATCTATTATAATTCCTATTCGAGCACCATTTTCTAGTGTTTTGAAGTTTTCAAATGAATCATTAGCCCATTTTTCCCAATCTTTTATTTGATTATCCATAAAATTTCATCTCCTTTTTTTTTATTATAAAAAAAATATTATTCTTATAATGTTTTTATTATCCAATCTTCTATTGCATCTCCTTAATTTTCTAAATTCTTCTAATTTTTCATTATAATTTTTTATTTAATATTTTAGGGTTTGGAAACTCTTTTTTATAATTTTTCACATTTCAAAAATATAGGACAATTATTATTGTCACAATACACTTATTACATATTCAAAATGTTTATTTTTAAATATTTCTATGCTTTTAGATTGAAGATTTTTATGTGTTAATATTTTTTTCATTATAAAACTTTAATTGTTAAAGGATGAACCTCTTGTGGTTGGGCTTCCTGCACTAAAAGCAACATATTTTCTAGGGAAAATAATGGTTTAATAGTGCTTCTGCCATTTGAGATCGTATAGAATTATGTTTTACATAAAAATAGTATACATTTTTTTTTATTCATAATCTCAATCCAACTTTTATAAAAAAAAATAATAAAAATGTTAAGGGGGGTTAAAAGTTTATTTTTTCACTCTAGAAATTATCTTATCATATTTCTTTCGAGTTTCAATGTAACCTTTATTGTAGAATGGGCAGGTTTTAATACATTCTGTGCATCCTTGACTACAACCTATACATTTACTTGAATCAAAACTAATATTATTCATAGTTTTAAAGTCTATAATTGCTTTTTGTGGGCAGAATTTAACACATCTTCCACAGTAATCACAGTATTTTCTAATCCATTGATATTTATATTCTCTTTCTGGTAGGTTTTCTATTTTAACTAGTATTGCTGAGATTTTCTGTTTAGGTCCATGTTCTGGGCTTATTAATAATCCACTTTTACCTATTGCTCCAAGTCCTGCTGCTTCACCTAATTTACTGAAATCCACAATCTCTTCATATGGATGAGCAACTAGGGTTTTATATCCTTCTTTTCGAATGTAATCACTTACTTGGTAAGTTAAGTTTCCAAAATGCTCATATAATTGATCATTATATTCTTGGGCTATATCTCCAGCTCCTTCTTCTAATATTCTTTCATCCATCTCTATTGTTAAGATTATTGCATTGTTATAATCATATTCTGGATTATTTAAGTGATGTTTTTCTAAATCATTAAGATATCCTATGTGGAGTATGCCTAATTTTTTCACATATTTTTCTAATTCATCTAAAAATTCAGCACTTATTTCATCCTTATTAGTTTTGGGGTTTTCTATTTTTGAAGTGTCTGGATAGGATTTTCCTAATCCTCCACAGCAACATCCACCTTGTTCTGGGGTTTTGCTTATGTTATCTTGTATTAATTCGTTTATGTTCATATGATCCCTTTTTTGTATTCTTTTAAAGTTTCAATGTAACCTTTATTATAAATAGGGCAGGATTTTATACATTCTCCACATCCTTGTTTAGAACCTATACATTTATCAGAATCTAAAATTACATGGTCCTGTTTTTCTATTAATGCATCTTCTGGACAGTTTTTCACACATTCTTTACAGTCTTTACAGTGTTCTTTAATCCATTGATATTTATATTCTCTTTCTGGTAGGTTTTCTATTTTAACTAGTATTGCTGATATTTTCTGTTTGGGTCCATGTTCTGGGCTTATTAGTAATCCATTGTTACCTATTGTCCCTAGTCCTGCTGCTTCTCCAAGTTTTGTGAAATCTATTAAATCACTATTTGGGATAGCTACTATTGTTTGGAATCCTTCATTTTCGATGTAATTGTTGATTTTGTAGGTTATATTTTTAAAGTGTTCATATAATTGGTAATTATACTCTTTTGCTTTGTCACTTGGTCCTTCTTCAAGTATTCGTTGATCCATTTCCATGGTTAGGATTATTGCATTGTTAAAATCTTTTCCTGTATTTTTTTTTATTTGATGTTTTTTTAAGTCATTTAAGTATCCTATATTGAGTATGCCTAATTCTTTCCCATATTTTTCTAATTTTTCTAGAAAATCTAGGGTTGTTTTTGTTGTGTTCATTTTAATTGCACACCTTCCCCCATTTTATTTTATCTTTTTTTTTAGCAGCATCCACATCCACAGTCTGTTGGTTGTTTTATTTCAAATCCTAAGTTTTTTAAGAATTCTTCGTATCCCATTTGTATTAGTTTATCTGTACTTGCGAAGCTGTAGATTTTTATTTCATCATTTAGCATTAGTTCTTTTAATAGACTGTATTTGTTGTTTAGTATTTCTGTTGCTGTTTTTTCTTTTAGTTGGAATGCTATTTGGGGGTATGGTTCGGTTAGTTTCATTGAATCTTCACTGGTTATTTTTATTTCTTTTTCTTTTTTGTTTAGTAGTATTACATCTGGTTGTTTTTCTATCATTATTGCGATTTTTGATCCATTTTTTAATGTTTTGAAGTTTTCAAAATTGTTGTTTGCCCAGGTTTTCCAGTTTTCTTTTTCCATTTTTTTTTACTCCTATTAAAGTTAATATTCATATATTTAAATTTATCAATATGAAATTTTATAAAAAAAAGATTAATCTAAATTCTTTTCAATCTTATCATAAACTATCTTTTTAATTTCACTAACACACTTTTCACCTTCAGCATCTAAACGTGAAGTATCATTAGCTTTAAAATCAGTTTGACTTAACTCCTCTTTAACATCTATTGTGTCTTTTGCTAGTACGCCTCTTTGTGCTAAGATTTTATTTGCACATTGTCCATCACAACCATTCACGGTTATAATTGGGTACTTTTTAATCATTTCTCTAAAACCTGTACGTTCACCACTTGTTGCTCCCATACAAATACTAATTACTTTTGGTTCTGATTTTGATATGTCATCACAGGATACTCGTGATATTAAACCGTTAGGGCTCATTCCACTACATGCTGCTAAAGCTATTTTTTCACTCATAATCTTCATTCTCCTTTATTTTTGAAATATGTTATTTAAATCTTCAACTATTCTGGGGTTAGTTAGTTGGTAATGTGTCCATTTACCTTCTTTTCTTCCTCGTATTATTCCTGATTTCTTTAGTAAGTTTAAATGATAAGATATTGTTGGTTGGGTTTTATTTAAGGCATCTAATAGTTCACATACGCAAAGTTCTTCATCTTGAAGTAAATAGATAATTTTTAATCGTATTGGATCTGCTATAGATTTTAAGATTTCTTGATATTCTTCTATTTTTTCGTCATTTGGGATTTTTTGGTTTAACTCTTCTAATGTTTTTCTATTTTTGCAGGTTTGGCCTTTTTCATTTGTTTTACATGAAGTCATAATAATACATAGATACATTTACATATTTAAATATATCTATATATAAGATTATCACACAAACTAAACTATATTTAAGAAAGTTTTTTATAATAAGTTCAAGTTATATATAAACAATTCAAATCATGAACTCTTTTTTTAAAAAAAGGAAAAATTAAAATGTATAAATTAGTATTTGAATGTGAAAAACTTAAAATTAAAGGCACAATAGAACTAAAAAAACCAGAAGACATATATGAAAAATGTTCAATATATCAAGAAGTAGAAGAATACCCCCTAGCTAACCTCATAAATCAAACAGAATTCGGTATAAACATTTTCAAACCAGTCCCTGAAATAAATGATTTCATATCAATTTATAGTTCAACAATCTTCTGGAATTACTTCACACCCAACCTAAATGAATATCTAATAGGAAGACCATTAAAACAACTACTACCTAAATTCAAATCTTTCAAATCTTTCAAACTCATAGAACAATTATTCAAAAATAATAAACGAATGGACGCATTACTAAAACTTTATGAAAATAATGAATTAATAAAAGTATGGTCACAATCCAACATCCCTGAAAAAGGATATATGTACTGTTTAATGAAAGACGAAACAGATTACTATATAGAAAAAGAAAAAGAAGAAAAAATATTCAAATACTCACCATTACCCCTAATGAACATAAACCACAAATGTGAAATTATAAACATAAATAAATCATTTAAAGAATTCACAGGCTTCACACTAAAAGATTTAAATTCAAACTTTTTTAAAGAAAACATCACACAATACAACACAACCAATAAAACAATTAAAAATTTCCAAGAAGCTATAATTAAAATTTTCAATAAAACAATTTTATATAATGATTCTAAATTATGCTTAAAAGATAAAAATGCTAATCTTATATTGGTTAATGCTCATTTAAGATTAGTGAATAAAGATTTAGTTCAAGTAAGTTTCCAAGATTTAACACAACTACTAGAAAGCCAACACAACACAGAAAACTTAAACCAAACCCTATCAAATATAGAAGAAACAAGTAAAACAGCATATTATAAAAGAGATAAAAACGGATTTCACTGGACCGATGAAATCTTCCACCTAATAGAAATAAGTACAGAAAACAACCACAACACACAAGAAAATATCATGATGGAATATATTTACCCTGAAGATTTAAAAATGGTAAATAATATACTAAACTCATTATCCATAGATAATCCCTTAACTATAGAATACAGAATACTAACACCAACTGGAAAAACCAAATATTTCAAAAATTACATACTACTTCAAGAAGAATATGGAGAAATAGTTAAAAATGGATTCATCACAGATATAACTGAAAAAAAAGTAGCTAATTATGAAGCAGAAAGTTTAAAAAAATCATTAGATGAAATTCAGAATTTTAGTAAGATTTTTATAACACGAATTGAAGGAGGTAAATCATTTTACACTGATGGAGTATATGATTTATTAGGTGTAAGTCGTGAAGATTATCCTCCAGAAACTTTAATTAATTTTATGGTCCCAGAAGATCGTGAAAAATTATTCCAACTTTTCAATAGTTTAACTCCTGAAAATTCCACATTTAAATTCAAATATAAAGCAATTCGTCCTGATGGTGAACCTATCTATGTTTCAACATATAATAAAGGAACATTCAATAATAATGGGGATTTATTAAGTATTGATGCTTTCGAACAGGATGTAACCGAGGAAACTCTTGCACAAGAAGAATTAGTTAGATTAAAGCAAAGTATAGATGAAATACAAGATTTCAGTAAAATTTTCATAGCCCGAGTTGAAGGAGATAATTACTATTACACTGATGAAGTTTACCATGTCCTAGACATAGATCCAGAAAAATATCCTCCAAATTCATTAATTGACTTTATGATTCTAGAAGATCGTGAAAAATTAATGAAACATTTTAATGATTTAAGCCCAGAAGAACCTGTTTTTAAAATGAAATACACATCTATTAAACCTAACGGTGAAACAATATATGTTTCAACATATAATAAAGGAACATTCGATGAAAATGGAAAATTAATACGCATAGATGCATTTGAACAAGATGTAACTGAAGAAACAATTATTAATATGGAAGCTCAAAGATTAGCAGATAACTTCTCAGTAATTCAAGAAA